>CAZRQI010000030.1:0-16043 GCA_964602025.1 uncultured Veillonellaceae bacterium | reverse complement strand
GCGGCATTGGGAATGACGATTCTGGATGCGGCGGTAAAAATACTGAACGAGATGGCGACCTTTGAAGAAGCCGCCGTTTCTTCCGGCGGCTCCGTCGAGCAACCACACGACGGGGGAAGGATGGTGCGACAATGTCCGGCGAAAAACAGCGCGTAATTCAGGAATACGTACCCGGTAAGCAAGTAACCATGGCCCACATCATTCCCAACCCCCAGGGAGACCTGCATGAACGGCTGGGGTTGGAAAGCGGCGGTGCCATCGGCATCATGACCATCACGCCCAGCGAGGCGGCGATCATTGCGGCGGATGCCGCCACGAAGGCCGGCAATATCGAGATCGGCTTCGTCGACCGCTTCACGGGGTCGCTGGTCGTCACCGGGGAAGTGGCGGATGTGGAAGCGGCCGTCCGGGCCGCCGTGGGAACTTTGGTCAACGTTCTCGGGTTCACGGCGTCGGAAGTGACCCGCAGTTGAAATCGCATATCTTGCTGATTGGCGGCGTCGGCGCCGGGAAAACCACGTTGAAGCAGTATCTGATGAATGAAGCCCAGGCGTATCGCAAGACCCAGATGCTCGAATTCAAGGGATTTTTTATCGACTGCCCCGGTGAATATCTGCAGATGCCGACCTACTATCGGGTGCTGATCGACGCGAGCCACCGCGTCGATGAAGTCTGGGCGTTGCAGGACGCATCCAACCGGCGGACAATTTTTCCGCCCAATTTTGCGAAGGTGTTCAAAAAGACGGTGGTCGGAATCATTACGAAAATCGACCGGGAAGACGCCGCTCCCGAACTGGCGGAGAAGTTTCTGCGTCAGGCCGGCGTAGTGGCGCCGATCTTGTCGATTTCCGCCCGCGAAGGGCTGGGAATGGATCCATTGGTGAAGCGATTGGAGGCCTTTGCGTCAAATGCGTGACCTATGTCTGCAGTATACGGATCTGACCGATGCGGATATTGATCTGCTGGAAAAGATGGAAGCGCAGCTGCCGTTTATTGCGGAGCTGAATGAAACGGACATTTTCATCGACGCGCCGGCCAACAACGGCGTCGATGCGATTGTGTTGGCCTGGGCCCGGCCCGAGAAGCATTCTCTGTACGGCCACAGCGTGGTCGGGGAGATTGCGTACGCGACACGGGAGCCGGCGGTCTACCAAACCTTTTCCACCGGCGAGATGGTCCGCAATGTGCGCGGCGTCAGCCAGGAGGGCGTGCCGATCGCCCAGACGGTGGTTCCGCTGCGCAACGACGCCGGCCGCGTGGTCGGCGTGCTGATCATGGAAAAAGATATTTCCGAGGAAATCCGTCAGGAGGCCCGGTTTGAATTTTTGAGCGAGGCGGCGGATCAGTTGAGCAATACATTGATGGCTTTGTCGATGACCGGGTCTTCCTGGGAGGAATGGCTCGGCAACGGCTTGTTCGTGCTGAATCATGAGGGCGCCGTAACCTATGCGAACCGGAACGCGGCCCGGATGTACCGCCAATATTGCGGCGGCGAACCGCTGGGCGGCAGGTTGATGGACCGGCTGTCCTGCCGGACGATGGAAGAATTGGTGGACAAGCTGGCCAATCCCATGGAATTTGAGTTCGGCTCGGCCAGTTTTATCTTTCAGTCCCACGCGCTGGTCGCCTATGGCGGATTGAGCGGCTGCGTACTGTCGATGCAGGACGTTTCGGAGCTTCGCCGCAAAGAGCGGGAATTGAACGCGCAAAGCGCCGCCATTCGGGAGATCCATCACCGGGTGAAGAACAATCTGCAGAATGTCGTGGCGTTGCTGCGGATCCAGATGAACCGTTCCCAGTCCAAAGTGGTGAAGGCGGAATTCAACACCTGCATCAACCGCATTTTGTCGATCAGCCAGGTGCATGACGTTTTTGCCCATCAGAATTGGGATTATATCGATTTGAAGGAATTGGCCGAATACATCTTGAATAAATTGATAGAAGCCTTTTCCATGCCCCGGCAACAAATCACCGCTTCCATCCGGGGGCAGACGGTACGCATCGACTCGGCGCAGGCCGTTCCCATGGCGCTGGTCATCAATGAATTGGTGACCAACAGCCTGAAGCACGGGATCAAATCCAGCCCGTACGGCGAAATCAGCATCCTGGTGGAGGAAGCCGGCGGCAAGAACCACATCGTCGTCGCTGACAGCGGCAAGGACCTGGCCATGGACTGGGCCGACGAAAAGCGGAACAATATGGGTCTGTATATCGTCAAGCTGCTGATCTGCGATCAGCTGAAAGGAACGTTCCGGCTGGAACGCTGCGGCGGCGCGACGGTCGCGACCGTATCTTTCCCAATATGCAATGCGGAGGAACCTGCATGAAATCATTGGCGATTTTGGTGGCGGAAGACGAAGTTTTGACCCGGCTGGACATTCGCGGCATGCTGGAGCGGGCCGGACATGTGGTGTGCGGCGAGTGCGGCAACGGGCGCAAAGCGGTGGAGTTGGCGCGACAGCTGCTGCCGGATCTGGCCTTGCTTGACATCATGATGCCGGAGCTTGACGGGATCGAGACGGCGAAGATTTTGCACGGGATGAACATCCCCGCCGTGATGCTGACGGCCTATAGCCAGCCCCATATCATCAACCGGGCCGAAAATGTCCATGTTTGCGGCTATCTGGTGAAACCGGTATCGGAACAGAGCCTGCAGGCAACGATCCGCATCGCCTATGCGCGCTGGCGGGATATGCAGCATGTGCGCCAGGAGCTGGCCGAGACCCGGGAGCAGCTGGAACACCAAAAGCTGATCGCCCGGGCGAAGACGATCCTGATCGCCCGGGACCGTATTAGCGAACAAATGGCGCACCAACAGATGATCCGGGAGGCGATGACGCTGCGGCTTCCGCTGGTGGAGATGGCGCGGCGGGTGATTGCGGCGATCGACGAGCCAACCCTGCCGGACGAAAAAAAAGTTGGCGCGGCGGCGAAAATTTGCAGGAATTCTCAGACATAGGCAAGAAGTAAGAATTATGAAAAATGGAATAAGGCAATTGAGCCTTTTACAGTGACGAAACCCTTTCGTTGCTGTGGAAGGCTTTTTGTTTTTCCGAGGATTCGGTTTCAAGGAAATCAGGTGAAGGAGGTCGTGCGGGGAAAGCAGCATCGGCAATGACGGGCAACCCTGAGATGGAAAGAATTTTGGCAAAGTATCGGAAAGGAGATAGTCAGTATGGTTAACAAAGAAGGACTGATTGCCCTCGGCATGGTGGAGACCAAAGGCGTGGTGGGCGCTATCGAAGCCGCGGACGCCATGGTCAAGGCGGCGAATGTCACATTGATCGGTAAAGTCAAAGTTGGCGGAGCCTTGGTGACCGTCATGGTTCGCGGCGATGTCGGCGCCGTCAAGGCGTCGGTCGATGCCGGAGCCGCCGCGGCGGCCCGGGTCGGTGAACTGATGAGTTGTCATGTGATTCCCCGTCCACATCCGGATCTGGAAGCAATCCTGCCCAAACTGGCAGTCAGTGAGGAAAAACCGGTCAAAGCCGGCAAAGCCTGATAGCGGCCGGTCATGAACGGCGAGACGGTGCTTGCCAGTGTCGGCATTGATATTGGCACGACAACGACGCAGGTGGTCCTGTCCCGATTGACGCTGGTTAATGTCATGCCGGGCTCGCAGGTGCCGCGCGTGGAAATCACGCGAAAAAGCGTCCTATACATGGGGGATGTCCATTTTACGCCGTTTATCGATCGACAACGGGTCGATGGCGCCGCCATCCGGAACATCGTCGAACAGGAATACGCCGCGGCGGGGATTCAGGCGAAAGATATCGACACCGGCGCGGTCATCATCACCGGCGAAGCGGCGAAAAAAGAAAATGCCGCCGAAATCATCCACGCGCTGGCCGAAGTCGCCGGTGACTTCGTGGTGGCTACGGCGGGACCGGATCTGGAAAGCATCATCGCCGGCAAAGGCTCCGGCGCGGAAGAGCTTTCCAAAAAGCTCCACGCCCGCATCGTCAACGTCGATATTGGCGGCGGAACTTCCAACATTGCCGTATTTGATCGCGGCGTCTGCATCGGCACGGCCTGCGTCAATGTCGGCGGTCGGCTGTTTGAAGTGGATTCGTTGACGCATCGGCTGTCCTATGTGACGGATCCGGCCCGGGTGATCCTGCGCGAACTGGAGCAGGAAACCGGCAAGACGCTGATCCCGGCGCCGACGGCGGAACTTGAACTGGCGGCGATTAAACAATGTCTGACCCGGATGGTGCGCTGCGTCGATGCGGTTTTGTTCGGCGAAGCCGTGCCACAGTCGGAATCGAAGCTGGTGATCAGCCGGGAAATGCCGCAGGGCGCATGGGACGGAATCGTTTTTTCCGGCGGGGTAGCCCGCTACATTTATCGCCCGGACTGGCGAGAATGGTGGGTTCACGGCGATGTGGGCCCGCTGCTGGCGGACGCGTTCCGGCAGAGTCGGTCATTCCGGGAACTGAAGGTTCACGAGGGAAGCGAGACCATTCACGCGACGGTTCTCGGCGCGGGAGCCCACACCGTGAATATCTCCGGTTCGACGATCACCGTCAGTCCCAAGGCGTTGCCGCTGCGTAACGTGCCGGCGATTTATCCGGTGATTGCGGCGGATGGCGGGTGGACCTGGTTGCCGGGAGCGAGAAACTTCCCGCAGCCGCTCTACCGGACGGTGGCCTTGATCGTGCCGGCGTTGCCGGACACGGATTTTACCACTATCACCGGCGTAGCCGACCGGCTGGCCGGAGAGCTATCGAAGATCGCCGCGACTCCGGCCGTGGTGGTCGCCCAGCAGGACATCGCCAAAGTCCTCGGGCAAAGTCTGTTGCGGCGGTTGCCGGAACGGGAACTGGTGTGTGTGGATGGAATTGATCTGAAGATGGGAGACTTTCTGGATTTTGCGCGGCCGCTTCCGCATGAGGAAGCGGTGCCGGTTATCGTTAAAACGTTGGTTTTTGCCCGTTAAGCAGGCGGAAACCGTGTGAAGGGTTGTGAAATTGTGCAACTGAAAACACGCCTTTTTGGTCAAACTTTTACTTTCCGCAGTATTAAGGAAGTACTGGCGAAGGCCAATGAACTGAAGTCCGGCGATGTACTGGCCGGAATCGCGGCGGAAAACGCCGCCGAACGGGTGGCGGCGAAGCGGGTGCTGTCGGAGCTGACGCTGGAAGATCTGCGCCTGAATCCGGTCGTGCCGCTGGAAGAAGACGAAGTGTCCCGGGTGATCGACGGCGATGTCAATGAGGCGATCTACCGCTCCATTAAAAATTGGTCGGTTGCGGAACTGCGGGAATTCATCCTGGGCTCGGAAACCGGCGGAGCCGAACTGCATCGACTGAGCCGGGGCCTGACTTCGGAAATGGTCGCGGCGGCGGCGAAGCTGATGAGCAATCTGGACCTGGTCCAGGCCGCTTCCAAAATTCATAACTATGCCCACTGCAACACCGCCCTCGGCAAGCCGGGAACCTTGGCGGCCCGCCTGCAGCCGAATCATCCCACCGACAATGTGGAAGGGATTCTGGCCAGTGTGCGGGAAGGATTGTCCTATGGCGTCGGCGATGCGGTCATCGGCCTGAATCCGGTGGATGACACCCTGCCGGCGGTGATCCGGGATCTGGAAACGCTGTACGGGTTTGTGGAGGAATGGCAGATTCCTACCCAGATCAGCGTGCTGGCCCATATCACCACACAGCTGAAAGCGTTGCGGAAAGGCGCGCCGGTGCACCTGCTGTTCCAGTCGATCGCCGGCACGGAGGCCGGGAACAAGGCCTTCGGCATCGATGTTGCCATCCTGGACGAGGCCTATGCGACCGGCCTCAAGGAAGGCCGGGCGACCGGACCCAACATCATGTACTTCGAAACCGGCCAAGGGTCGGAACTATCGGCGGAAGCCCACAACGGCGCGGACCAGGTGACGCTGGAAGCCCGCTGCTACGGGTTGGCCCGTCACTACAAGCCCTATTTGGTGAATACCGTCGTCGGCTTCATCGGGCCGGAATATCTGTACGACACGCGACAAGTCACCCGGGCCGGGCTGGAAGACCATTTTATGGGCAAGCTGACCGGACTTCCCATGGGCGTTGACGCCTGCTATACCAACCATATGAAAGCCGACCAGAACGATATCGAAAACCTGGCGGTACTGCTCACCGCCGCCGGCTGCACCTATTTCATGGGCGTGCCGCTGGGCGACGACGTAATGCTGAATTACCAGTGCACCAGTTTCCATGACACCCCGACTTTGCGCGACGTGTTCAAACTGCGGCCGTTGCCGGAATTTGAATGCTGGCTGGAGAAGATGGGGATCATGCAGGATGGCAAGTTGACGCAGCGCGCCGGCGACGCCACCATCTTCACCCGGTGAGGAGGAAAAAAACATGGCGATGGAAGACAATATCCGCTTGATCGTGGAACAGGTACTGCAGGAATTGGGAAAAACCGCGCAACCGGCCGCCGGCGGAAGCTGCCCGGCCACTGCGGCGGCGGACAACGGCAACGACGGCAATGGCATCGAAGACCTGGCCAAGGTCGACCTGCAACGCTACTTACAGGTGCCGGAGCCGCAAAATCGCGGTTTGTACGAAGAAATGAAACTGACCACCCCTGCCCGGATCGGCGTCTGGCGCTGCGGCACCCGGCCGCTGACCGACACCTGGCTGCGATTCCGCGCGGACCATGCGGTGGCGCAGGACTCCGTGTTGGGTGAGGTGCCGGAAGAGTTTCCGGCGAAATACAACATGGTCAGCGTGAAATCGATGTGCGAAAGCAAGGACGAGTACCTGACCCGGCCGGATCTGGGCCGGAAGCTGGATGAAGAAAGTCTGAACCTGATCCGCAGCAAATGCCGCAAAGGGGCGAAACTGCAGATCATCGTCGCCGACGGACTGTCCAGCAACGCCGTGGAGGCCAACATTCCGAACCTGCTGCCGGCCATGCTGCAGGGGCTGGAAGGGATGAAGATCGATGTTGGCACGCCGATCTTCGTGAAATTCGCCCGCGTGGCCATCATGGACGCCATCGGCGAGGAACTGAAGCCGGAAGCGGCCATCGTGCTGCTGGGCGAGCGCCCGGGTCTGGGAACGGCGGAAAGCATGAGCGCCTACATCGGCTACAATCCCCGGGCCGGCATGGTGGAAAGTGAGCGGACAGTGGTCAGTAACATTCACAAAGGCGGAACTCCGGCGGCCGAGGCCGGCGCGCATCTGGCGACGCTGCTGAAGAAAATTTTGGATGCCAGGGCATCCGGTGTAAACCTTCATTGATCCATAGTTTTGGGGCAAAAAAGGAGGAATCGACGTGATAGAACCCATCAAACCGACAGTTTTGGCAGTGCGCATGATTCCCAATGTGGCGCCGGATCTGATGGCGCAGCTGTCGCTGACGCCGGAACAGCGTTCCATCGGCATGATTACCTGTACGATCGACGACGCGACGTATACTTCGTTGGATGAGGCCACGAAAAAGGCTGAAGTGGAAGTCGTGTACGCGAAAAGCTTCTATGCTGGGTCCGGCAATGCTTCGGGCCCGCGTTCCGGCGAGATCATCGGCATCCTGGCCGGACCGACGCCGGCGGAAGTCAAGGCGGGGCTCGATGCCTGCATCACCTGCCTGGAAAACGAAGCCTTCTTCTATACCTGCGACGGCGGCTCCACCGCCTGGTACGCCCATACCATCTCCCGCACCGGCAGTTATTTGTCGAAAGTGGCCGGGATCAACGAGGGCGAGCCGTTGGCGTATCTGATCGCCACGCCGCTTGAGGCCGTGTTTGGCATCGATGCGGCGCTGAAGGCGGCGGAAGTCGAAATGAAGGCATTCTACGGACCACCGACGGAAACCAACTTCGGCGGCGCGTTGATGACCGGCTCACAGAGCGCCTGCCGGGCCGCTTGTGAAGCTTTCCAGCGGGCCGTCATGGAAGTCGCGGGACAAGCCATCAAATTCTAAATTGAGTCAGAACAGACAAGAAAGAGAGGCGGGCACGGATGGAATTGGACCGTGATCTGGCTTCGGTGCAGGAAGCTCGTAATTTGTTAAAAGCCGCCCGGGCAGCGCAGCAAGCGCTGAAGGAATACTCCCGGGAACAGGTGGACGCGATCGTCAAGGCGATGAAGGAAGCCGGCGAGGCCGAATCCTGCCGACTGGCCGCCCTGGCCGTCGAAGAAACCGGCATGGGCCGCTATGAAGACAAATGCTTCAAGAATTATTTCGCGTCGCATCACGTGTATGAATACATCAAAGACATGAAGACCGTGGGGATCGTTCGTAAGGATGCGGCCGCAAAACTCTGGGAAATCGCCGAGCCGGCCGGGGTTATCGCCGGGATCGTGCCGACGACCAATCCGACCTCCACGACGATTTTCAAATCGCTGTGCGCGTTGAAAGCCCGGAATGCCATCGTGTTTTCGCCGCATCCGTCGGCGGTGCGGTGCACCGCGGAAGCCGCCCGCGTCATGAACCAGGCCGCAGTCGCGGCCGGAGCGCCGCCCAATGTGGTCGCCTGTCTCACCAACGTGTCCCTGGAAGCGACGCAGGAGCTGATGAAGAACCCAATCACCTCTATTATCCTGGCAACGGGCGGCAGCGCTCTCGTTCGGGCCGCCTACAGCAGCGGCAAACCGGCCCTGGGCGTCGGCCCCGGCAATGTGCCGGCCTTCGTGGAACGGACGGCGGATCTCGCCAATGCCGCCGCCTGCATTGTGAAAGGAAAATCGTTTGACAACGGCACCATCTGCGCTTCGGAGCAGGCGGTCGTCGCGGAATCCTGCATCGCCGAAGAACTGATTGGCCATCTGAAACGGAGCGGAGCTCATTTCCTGGAGCCGGATGAAGTGGCGAAAGTCTCGGCGGTGGTGATGCTGCCCAACCATGGGGTCAATCCCCGGGTGGTCGGCAAAGATCCCCAGTTTATCGGCCAACTGGCCGGAATTCCGGTACCGGCGCATGCGAAATGCCTGGTAGCGCCCCTGGCCGGCGTCGGTCCGCAATATCCCCTTTCGTATGAAAAACTGTCCACGGTTCTGGCCTTCTACCGGGTCCAGGATTGGCACGAAGGCTGCGAGCGTTGTCTGCAGCTTTTGGCCATCGGCGGCATCGGCCACAGTCTGGCGATCCATAGCAACAACGAAGAGGTCATCACGGAATTCGCGCTGAAAAAACCGATCTTCCGCATGCTGGTGAATACGCCGGCAGCTCTCGGCGGCGTCGGCGCGACCACATCCCTGGCCCCGTCGTTTACCCTGGGTTGCGGCACGTGGGGAGGGTCCAGCATTTCCGAAAATCTGACCCCGATGCATCTGATCAATACGAAACGGGTGGCGTGGCACATTGGGATGCCGGATGGTCCGGCGGTTCAACCGCAGGCCGTCGCAAGCGCCGCCAGTCCCGCCGGCGCAGGACCGGATTCCCGTCTGGTGCAGGCGGTGGTCGAGGAAGTGCTGCGGGCGATGAAAGGCTCCAAAATCTGATCCGGGATCATTAAGAACAGTAAAAAATCAATGATTTCCACGATAAGTAAGGGAGGAACAAAAAATGGCAGCGGAACGCAGTGTAATCGCATTGGGAATGATTGAGACCAAAGGGTTGATTCCGGCTATTGAAGCGGCGGACCAGATGTTGAAGGCGGCCAATGTCACGTTGTGCGGCAAGGAACATGTCACCGGCGGCTATGTGGCCGTGATGGTGCGGGGCGATGTCGGCGCCGTCAAGGCTTCGGTCGATGTCGGCAGCGCGGCGGCCCAGCGCGTGGGCGAAGTCGTCAGTATTCACGTGATTCCCCGTCCGCACGGCGATGTGGAATGCATCCTGCCGGTCGGCGACAACAAAGAATTCGGGAGCAAGCTTTGATTCTGACCGAGTCTGAGCTCCGGTCCCGCTGGCACAGGGACAAACTGTCCACTGTCACGGTTCCGGTCGGCAGCGTGCTGACTCCGTCGGCGCGTGATTTTCTGAGCGCCCATAATATCCAGCTTTGTCTTGAAGGAGGCGCTCCGGTCGATACCGGGCGGAATGCGATGGCTACCGCGCATCCGCCGGCTCAGCCGTCCCGGAACGTTTCGGGAAAACCCGAGCACATGACTCATCTCTACGGGCAGCAACTGGTGGCGAAAACCCATCCGGTGATTGCTTGGCGCGGGCAGATGGATCTGTTCGACTGCGCCGTAGTGGAGGCGCAGGTTCGCTTCCAGGCCTCCGGCGCCGAGGAACTGGTGCAGTCGCTGGAAGAGATTCTGCGGTTTGCGCAGCGCATCATGGCGGCGCAGGTCAAGCAACAGCCGTTCCCGTTCGACACGCTCTGCGGCTGGGATGCGGCGCAGATCCGAGATATGTCCCATTATCCGGACAAGTATTTCGGCGTGAAGCATTCGACGATGCATTACCAGGACGGACCGGTCGTGGCGCGGCTCAACTCCCTGCGGGCCAAAGCGCGGGAAGTGGAGTTGGCGGCGGCCCGGGCCTTCATCGCCGAATCCGGCGAATGTGAACGGACGGACCTCGTGCAGGCGCTGAACCGTCTTTCAAGCCTGCTGTACGTCCTGCTCTGCCGTGAGCGGGCGGCGCGGGCGCAGGAAAAACACCTGCCGATCGGCGTATCGAATCGACATGTCCATCTGTCGGCGGAACATCTGTCGGCGTTGTTCGGCGCCGGCCATGCCCTGACGGCGACGAAGGATTTATCCCAGCCCGGCCAGTTTGCGGCGAAGGAAACGGTCCGGATCGCCGGCCCTAAAGGCGCCATCGACAATGTGCGGGTTCTGGGACCGGTTCGGCAGGAAACCCAGGTGGAAATCAGCGCCACCGATTCCTTTGCGCTGGGAGTGCCGGCCGTGGTCCGAGATTCTGGCCATCCGGAAGGAAGTCCGGGCGTGAAACTGATCGGGCCCGTCGGCGAAGTGAATCTCGACCGGGGTGTCATCGTGGCGGCGCGGCATATCCATATGCATCCCGATCAGGCAGTTCCCTGGGGCATTCGTGACGGGCAGCGGGTCCGGATCCGCGTGGAAAGCGAACGACCGCTCGTGTTCGACGATGTGCTGGTCCGGGTGAATCCCCAGTATCAGGGGGAAGTGCATCTTGATACGGATGAAGCGAATGCGGCCTTGGTGAAAACCGGCGCGACGGCATTGATTTTGGGGGTGTAGGGAATGGACGAGTCGCTGGTAAGGGAAATCGTGGCGCGGATATTGGCGGATTCCCGCTTTCAGGCTTTAGTGGCGGGTGCTTCGCGGAATGAATCCGCCCTGAAACCGGCGGCGCTGGTGGTGGCGGACAGTGAGGCGGCGGTCGCGCTGTTGCCGGAATTGCAGGAACGTTGGGGTGGCTGCTACTCCCTGCAGGTTTTCCTGGGAGCCCCGGTGGAAGCGGCGGCGGTCGCGTTGCCGCGGCGATCGTTCCAGGAGGCGATGGCGGAAACGTCCTGGAGTCGGCTGTTGATTCCGGTCTGCTCCGGCCCGCAGCTGGCGGAAATCGCCCTGGGACTGCGCGGCACGCCGCTAGCGGCCCTCGCGGCGGAAGCCATCTTGCGGGGCATTCCCGTGGAAATCGGCCGCGTCGATTTTGCGTTTACGGAACGAACCCCGGCCGCCTATCGCAAACTGTTTGAGGAATATATGCAGCGGGTGGCGGCGTATGGCGTGAGCATCGGAACACAAGCGGTTTCGCCGGTAGCCCCGTCGGCGGCGTCGACGCCAGCGGTCGTTCCATCGGCCCCGTCAGCCCCGGCTGTGGTGAAGGAAACGGCGTTCCGTCCGGAAGTTTCCTTTGACAAGAAGCTGATGACCGAAAAGGAAGCGGTCCTGTTGCCCGAGCAGGCGGTCTTGAATCTGAAGCGGGCCACGATCCTGACTCCTGCAGCCATTGACGTCCTGAAGCAGATGCGAGTCCAGGTTTACAGGGAAGGAGTGCGGTTTTTGTGATCTTAGCGCGGGTTATCGGCAATGTATGGTCCACGCGCAAGGAGGAATCCCTGCGGGGGCTGAAATTTTTGGTGGTGCAACCGGTTGCCGTGAAATATGACGCCAACGGCAAGGTGGTTTTGGAGGATTTGGGCAATACCATCGTTGCGGGCGACAAGATCGGCGCCGGGGAGACGGAAATCGTCATGGTCGCCTCCGGTTCCTCGGCCCGCCAGAGTCTGCAAGATACTCACACCCCGATCGACGCCATGATCGTGGGGATTATCGATAAAGAAACTTTTGAAGCCTGAGACGGGTGAATGCGATGAATGAAATCAGCGAAAAAGTCAAGGCGGCCGGAGTCGTCGGCGCCGGTGGCGCCGGATTTCCGACGCATGTCAAGCTGGCGGCGAAAGCGGAGATTTTCCTGGTCAACGGCGCCGAGTGCGAACCGATGCTGCGGACGGACCAGCAACTGGCGGTGAAAAGTCCGGAGCTGCTGGTGCGCGGGCTGGAACTGGCGATGCAGGCAACGGGGGCCAAGGAAGGGATCATCGCCCTCAAGGCCAAGTACGGCGAGGCGATTGCGGCGTTGAAGCCGCTGCTGGCGCCGAACATGCGGATCGAGATTCTGCGGGACATCTATCCGGCCGGCGATGAAGTCATCACTCTGTGGCTGACGACGGGGCGGCGGGTTCCTCCCGGCGGGATTCCCATTGATGTCGGCGCGGTGGTGAACAATCCGCAAACGCTGATCAACGTGGCGCGGGCCGCCGCAGGCGAACCGGTTACGACCCGGACTTTCACCATCACCGGCGCGGTTGCGAAACCGATGACCATTACGGCGGCGATCGGGACGTCGCTGCGCGAACTGCTGGACTTCGCCGGCGGACCGACCTGCAACGCCCCGGCGTTCATCGACGGCGGACCGATGATGGGGCATCTGATCGACGATCTGAACCGTCCGGTGACTAAAACCACCGGCGGGCTCATCGTGTTGCCCGACGACCACATGTTGATCGTGCGGAAACGCCAGACGATGCAAACGGTCCTGCGAATCGCCAAAACGGTGTGCGAGCAGTGCCTGTACTGCACCGAACTGTGTCCGCGTCATATCATCGGCCATGAGCTGCCGCCGCATCTGATCATCCGGACTGTGAACCACAACCGTCTCGGCGCGCCCTCCGTGGTCCGCAGCGCCCTGACCTGTTCGGAGTGCGGCATTTGCGAAGCCTACGCCTGCCCGGTCGGGATTTCGCCGATGCGGGTGAATATCGCCCTGAAGCAAGAACTGCGGGCCAACAACATCCGCTACGAGGGAGCACTCGGCCCGGCCGACCCGATGGCGGAAAACCGCCTGATTCCCATTTCCCGGCTGGTGTCGCGACTGAACCTCGGCCCATGGTATCCGCACCATGCTCCGTTGCAGGAAAAGGCGTACGTACCCGAGAAGGTTATCTTGTTGCTGAAACAACATGTCGGAGTTCCGGCGACGCCGGTAGTCAAGACCGGCGATGCGGTGAAAAAAGGCCAGCTGGTGGCCGAGATCCCGGCCGGCGCGCTCGGGGCGCGCGTTCATGCCAGCATCGACGGGATCGTCGCCCAAGTGACCGGCGAAGCCATCGAGATCCGAAATGGAGGGAAATTATCATGATTCATGCGATTGGGTTGGTGGAATTCACATCGATTGCCAAAGGGATCGAGGCCGCCGACGTCATGGCCAAAGTCGCCGACGTGAAGATCCAGGTGATGAAAACCTTGTGTCCGGGAAAATTCATGGTGCTGGTCAGCGGCGACGTTTCCTCCGTGCAGCAATCGGTGACGGCGGGGGCGGAACTGGCGGCGGATACGGCGGTCGATCATTTTGTCATCCCCAATGTCCATGAATCGATCCTGCCGGCGATTGGCGGCGGCAACGACTTACCGGTGGTGAAAGCGGTCGGGGTGATCGAAACCTATACCGTGGCGTCTTCCATCGAGGCGACCGACGCGGCGGTCAAGGCGGCGGATGTGCAACCGGTGCGACTACACATGGCGTTCGGCATCGGCGGTAAGGCCTACTGCGTTCTCTGCGGCGAAGTCGCCGCGGTGAAAACGGCGGTCGCGACCGGCAGCGCCCTGGCGGCTGAAAAAGGGTTCCTGGTCAGTTCGATTGTGATTCCGCGTCCGCATGCACAGGTCATTGAAGGACTGATGTAAGCGATAGCGCCTGATAGGAGGGGACAAGCCGTGAAAAAACTGATTACCGAGGAAGAACTGCGGACGTTGGCCGGCGACGGCAAGGAAGTCGCGATTCCCGCCGGGAGCGTCTTGACGCCGTCGGCGCTGGATATGGCCAAATTCATGAATCTGAACCTGACCCGCACCGAAGCGGGAGCAACGTCGCCGCAAGGAGTCGCGCCGTCCTTTTTCGGCGAAGCAAGCGACGACGAGATTCGCCGGATCGTCCGGACTGTGTTGGCGGAAAAAACCAAACCGGCCTGCACCAATCCCCGCGTAACGTATGTGAAGGGTGATTCGGTCAAGCTGGAAGCGTTTCCGCAGGCGCCGCCGGGACAGGTGATCCACATGACGGACGTCGTGACGTCCCGGGAAGGTAACCTCGCGGCCGGATTCATGACCTTCGACAAGTCGCAGCTCCCCTGGCACCTGACCTACGATGAGGTGGATTATGTGGTGGAAGGGACGTTCACGCTGCAGGCCAACGGCAAGACCTACACCTGCGGAGCCGGCGACGTGATGTACATTCCGAAGGACACCCAGGTGGTGTTCGGCTCGCCGTCCATCTGCAAGGTTCTTTATGTCACCTATCCGGCGAATTGGGCGGAAGTCTGATTCACCGGCGGGAGAAACCCATGCAACAACAGTCTGGGAAAGGATGTGTTGCCGCGTCGCCACAATCAACCCAAAATAACGAAAAGGAGTGATCTGACAAATGTTCAACTTCAAGGGCAAAAAAAGTATCATAGCCATGTTGGTCATCGCGATGTTCATGATCGCGAACGTTGCGGTAGTCAGCGCCGCCGGTCAGGTTCTATCGCCGGGGAAATGGGCGCCCAACACCTACAAGTCCATGCAGAAACTGATTGACGACTATGGCGTCAAGAGTCCCAATTACAACGCGTCCAAGAAACCTTACGCCGTTTTTGACTGGGACAACACCTGCATCATGAACGACACGGAAGAAGCCCTTTATGCGTACCAGATCGAGAATCTGGCGTTCAAACTGACGCCGGCTGAAATCGGCGACCTGGTGAAAAAGAACGTTCCCAAGGATCCCTTCCTGAAAGACTATAACAACGCCGCCGGCCAGAGCGTTAACGTCGACGCCGTCGCCGAAGACATCGTCAGCAGCTACACCTACCTCTACAACAACTATATTGGCCTGAACGGCCTGATGAGCCTGGCCGACATCAAAAAGACCGCCGAATACGAAGATTTCCGCGCCAAGATGTACTACGCCTATGAAGCCATTGGCGACACCTTCGGCACCAAAGTCAGCTACACCTGGGTGCTGTTCTTCTTCAAAAACATGACCACCGCCGAAGTGATGGCTGTAGCGGAAAAATCGAATGATTACAACCTTGGGCAGGCCATTAGCAAGGTCAAATGGACTAGCCCCGCTTCTCTGCCCGGCAAAGCTGGCGTCGTCAGCATCTCCCACTGGACCGGCCTGCGTCTGCACGAAGAAATCGTCGACTTGATGCACACCTTCCGGGATAATGGGATCGATGTCTATATCTGCTCCGCCTCCCTCGAAGACGTGGTCGCGGTATTCGCCACCAATCCCAAATATGGATATAATCTGCCCCGCGCCAATGTCATCGGCATGCGGCTGACCAAAGTGAACGACGTGACCCAGGACACCTACATGAAAGACTACCCGCAAACCGCTGAAGGCGGCAAGACCATCGTCATCAAATCCCTGCTCGCCAACAAGAAGGGCGACCCCCTGTTCATCGCCGGCGACAGCAATGGCGACTGGAACATGATGGTCGACTTCCCCGGCATCAAACGGGTATTGATCGTCAACCGGCTGCGCAGCGGCAAGAAGATCGGCGCGCTGTCGGCGGACGCCGCGGCCACCATCGGCAAACCCAATGCCAAACATTTGCTGCAGGGTCGCAATGAGAACACCGGACTGTTCATGCCGAGCGAATATATGCTCAAGTTCGGCAA
>CAZRQI010000029.1:0-16283 GCA_964602025.1 uncultured Veillonellaceae bacterium | reverse complement strand
GAGGCATTACTACTGAAGGGGCGATGGGCGATGATTAAGTTGACACGTTTCAAGACAAAAGATCACGAATTTCTGTTGAACGCCGAACTGATCGAAACGGTGGAAGAAACGCCGGATACGGTGATTACCCTTGTAAATGGCAACAAAGTGATCGTGGAAGAAGACATGGACGATATTATGCGATTGGTCATCGACTATCGGCGTTCCTTAAATCGGTTCGGTCGATAATGTCCACTCGTTTGACACCAGGGAGGGAGTAGCAATGCCGGATGAAGTAGTCGAAGAAAAAGTCGTATCCGCAAAAAAACCGATTTTTATTTATGTTGCTGTGGGATTGGTGCTCGTATTGGCCCTAGCCGGCGGGACCGCCTACTATGTCGTGACTAATTATATGGGCGGAGCCAAGACCGCCGCGACGCGGGAACCAGGTTTTTTGATGAAACTGGGTGACCCCAAGGAAGGGTTTATCGTCAATATCGGTACCGCGACCAGCGGACGATATTTGAAAATCGGCGTCATTCTGGAATTAAAGCCGGATAAAAAACTGCAGGCGGCAGGAAAAACGATGTCTCCCGAGGAAATAAGAATACAGGATGCAGTGCTTCATGTGTTGCGTTCGCAACGCGTGGAAGACTACGACCCCCAAAAACAGGATCGCCTGAAAGAACTGATCAAACAAGAAGTCAACAAGGTGTTGGGGCGGGAGTCTGTTTACGAGGTTTATATTACCAATATCCTGTTGCAGTAACGGATAAAAGTCGATGCAAGCCTTTGGACAAGGTGGTGGTGACTGATGGCGGATGTGCTTTCGCAAAATGAGATTGATGAGTTGTTGTCGGCAATATCGACCGGTGTGGTCAGTGCGGAAAACATCAAACAGGAACAAAAACAAAAAAAAATAAAGCTGTATGATTTTAAACGACCGGACAAGTTCTCGAAAGATCAGATCCGGACGTTGTACATGCTTCATGAAAATTTTGCCCGGCTGTTGAATACTTATCTGTCGGCGCATTTGCGGACCATGGTTCAGGTAAGCGTCGCCTCGGTCGACCAGCTGACCTATGAGGAATTTATCCGGTCCATGCCGAATCCGAGCGTGATCAGTATATTTGAAATGCGGCCGCTTTCCGGCAACGCTTTGATGGAGATCAATCCGGCGATCGTTTTTTCGATCATCGACCGACTGTTCGGCGGGGTGGGAACGCCGCCGGCAAAAGCCCGCGAGTTGACGGATATTGAACAGTCCATTGTCGCCCGATTGGTCAACAAGGCTCTGGAGTCGCTGCAAGAAGCCTGGCGACAGGTGGTCAACGTCGAACCGCGCATGGAGGCCATCGAGAGTAATCCGCAGTTCACGCAGATTGTGCCGCCCAACGATATGGTGGTCATAATTACGTTACAGACCCGGATTGCACAGACGGAAGGATTTATCAATCTTTGCATTCCGTATCTGGTTCTGGAACCGATCATGCCGAAACTGACCACTTCGTTCTGGGTTGCGTCTTCCATCGCCCGGGCAGGATCACAGACCAATGCGGCGGTTCTGCAAAAAAAATTGGAGCGGACACTGGTGCCGCTGACCGTGGAGTTGGGGAAAATCACCGTGACAGTTGGCGAAATGCTCGATTTGACCGTCGGCGACGTCGTTCGTCTGGATACCCGGGTTAATGACGAATTATCGGTTATCATTGGCCAACATCAAAAATTCAAATGCAAACCCGGCAGTTCGAATAACCGGATTGCCGTTCAAATCACCCAGGCTGTGGCTGAAGAGGAGGATGGACATGAGTGACAGTTTTTTGTCCCAGGAAGAAATCGATGCTTTGCTGCGAAACGAAGCCGCGCCGGCGGCAGCCCCCGCCAGCGCCAATCTGCTTTCTGATGTTGAAATAGATGCTCTGGGTGAAATCGGCAATATTTCGATGGGCAGCGCCGCAACCACCATGTCGGTGCTTTTGTCGCGACGTGTGGAAATCACAACGCCGCGGGTTTCTATCGGCCAGTTGGAAGAAATGCGCAAAGAATACCCCATGCCTTATATCATCGTCGAGGTGCGCTTTACGGAAGGAATCAACGGAACCAATCTTTTGGCGATGAAAGAGAAGGATGCGGCGATTATTGCGGATCTGATGATGGGGAATGATGGTTCGAACCCGCCGGAAGATATGAGTGAATTGTACATGAGCGCCGTGGCGGAAGCCATGAATCAGATGATGGGCGCCACCGCAACTTCGCTTTCCAGCATTTTTAAAAACCGTGTGGATTTGGCGCCGCCTAAAGTACGGTTGATAGATTTGGCGGGAAATGATAATATTACAGATAGCGTTAAAGATGGAGAATCGCTGGCGAGAATCGCATTCCGCATGGTGGTGGAAGGACTCATTGACAGCGAAATTATGTTGATATTGCCGCTGGGCGTTGCCCGGGACATGGTCGATGGCTTGTTGCACTCTTCGGCCCCGGCGCCGACTCCAGCGCCGCAACCGGCGAAACCTGCGGCTGCTCCGCAGCCGGCGCCGATGGCGGCCGCTTCGGCGGCGACCCAGCCGATGTATGTCACGCCGCCGCCGCAACAACGTGCTCCAGCCACCATGGCGATGGACCAGAATGTATTGGTCCAGCCGGCGCAATTCGCTCCCCTGAAACAGACAATGCTCAATGTCAGTGATTCCAATATCGGTATGATTATGGATGTGCCATTGCAGGTGACTGTTGAATTGGGGCGAACCCGCAAACTGATTCGGGAAATTCTGGAGTTGGCGCCGGGTTCCGTGCTGGAACTCGATAAGCTGGCCGGCGAACCGGTGGATATTCTGGTCAACGGCAAAATCGTCGCCAAAGGGGAAGTCGTGGTTATTGATGAAAATTTCGGCGTGCGGATTACAGGGATTGTCAGCATGCAGGAAAGAGCCAGCACACTACAGTAGGGCAAAGACGATAAGGAAGGGGATTGCTGATGGGATTGCGAGTCTTGGTAGTCGATGATGCGGCATTCATGCGAATGATGATTAAGGACATTCTTTCCAAAAACGGATTCGAAGTCGTAGGCGAGGGCGCTAACGGATTGCAGGCGGTGGAGAAGTATAAAGAATTGAAGCCTGATCTGACGACAATGGACATTACGATGCCGGAAATGGATGGAATCAGCGCCGTCAAAGAGATCAAAAAGTTTGACCCGCAGGCGAAAATCATCATGTGCAGCGCCATGGGACAACAAGCCATGGTTATTGAATCGATTCAATCCGGCGCGCGTGATTTCATCGTCAAGCCATTCCAGCCGGATCGCGTGCTGGAAGCTATTCGCAAGGCCGTTGGTTGAATGATCCGGGGGTTGTTGTCCCGACACGGACTCGTCTGTTTGCTGGTGTTATTTCTGCTTTGCGGATTTGTCGGCATGGTGTCGGCGGCGGAACCTGCCGCTCCGGCGTCAACCTCCGGATATCTGCAATACCAGGATCCGGCGGCTAAACCTGCGGGAACGGCGTGGGGCACTGTTGCCTACGTGTTTTCTCTGATTCTCTTGTTTTTCGGGGTTATATTTCTCGCTTATTTGACTTCCCGTTTTTTGGCTGTGAAAATGGGAGGCATGGGCCACGGCGCCGGATCAGCGATACATACGACACTCGCCTTGGGACCGAATCGCAATATCCATCTTGTGGAGATGGCGGGACGGTTCTTTGTCGTAGGCGCCACTGAACATTCCATCCAAATGTTGTTTGAAATCGACTCGCCGGAGCAGATTGCCAAGATTCGGGAAACGACTCAAGCCGCTTCCCCTTCGTTTGAAACAGCTCTCGGCGGCCAAATATCGGCATTGAAGCAAATCCGGGATCGATTTCCCGGAATGTTTTCGCCGCCGGGCGGCACACAGAAAAATGATGACCAAGAGAAGAGGTAAGGATCGGTTGTCGTTGATTAGCGAGTTGAGTCAAGCTTTCACTTGGAAACGGATAATGCCGCTGACGGGCTGCCTGCTGATTCTTTGGGGAATGACGATTTCGGAAGCGGCGCCGCTGATTCCGATCCCCAATGTGAACATTGGTGTCGAACCCGCCAGCAAGCCGCAGGATGTGGCGCTAAGTCTGCAAATTTTATTGATATTGACTATTTTGTCTTTAGCGCCGTCAATAATCATCATGATGACGGCGTTTACGCGCATTATAGTTGTGTTATCGTTTTTGCGCAGCGCTCTGGCGACCCAACAGATGCCGCCGAACCAAGTGATTGTCGGCTTGGCGCTTTTTTTGACTTTTTTTACGATGTCCCCTTATCTTGAACAGGTCAACAAGAATGCCTGGCAGCCGTACATTGCCGGAACGATGTCGCAGGAAGCGGCTACAACCGCGGCGCTTCAGCCGTTACGCGAGTTTATGTTTAAACAGACCCGTGAAAACGATATTGCCCTGTTCATCAATCTGACGGATGGGCCCCGGCCGGAAACCCAAAATGATGTTCCGACTACGGCTCTGATCCCGGCTTTTGTAATCAGCGAACTGAAAACCGCTTTCCAGATCGGTTTTTTAATCTACATTCCGTTTATCGTTGTGGATATGGTTGTCGCCAGCACACTCATGTCAATGGGGATGATGATGGTGCCGCCGGTCATGATTTCGCTGCCGTTTAAAGTACTGTTGTTTATACTGGTGGACGGATGGCATCTGGTTGTCCGTTCGCTGTTGATGTCATTTAACTAGAGGAGGACTGCGGGCATGACGCAGGACATGGCGATACAGGTTGGACGCGAGGCTTTGTTCATGGTGATGCTGGTAGCTGCGCCGATGTTGGGGTTGGGGTTGATTGTCGGAGTGGTTGTGAGTATATTTCAGGCAACTACCCAAATTCAGGAACAAACATTAGTTTTTGTCCCGAAAATTATCGCCACTTTTGTGGCGATTCTCCTATTTGGACCATGGATTTTGGGAATGCTGGTGGATTATACCCGGGAAATCTTAACTTCCTTTAATTCTGTCATTCGTTAGTTTCGGAGGAACAAGTGGATTTTCCCGCAGAACTTGCCAATCAATTTATTCCATTTTTATTGGTTTTTGCCCGAGTTACCGGGACATTAACCAGCGCGCCCGTGTTTGCCAGCAAGACGATTCCTGTTTTTGGCAGGGTTGGGCTTTCGGTTCTGTTGTCGCTGTTTATGCTGCCGATGTCTGCGCTGGCGCCGGATCGGCAACCGGCAACGCTGCCAATATTAGTTTGGTGGCTGATGCTCGAATTGATTTATGGTTTATCCGCGGGCTTTGTGGCGTCCCTGTTTCTCCAGTCGGTTCAGATGGCGGGGCAATTGATAGACATGCAGATTGGCTTTGGCATGGTGAATGTTTTTGATCCGCAATTTGGACAACAGGTTCCATTGGTGGGGAATTTTAAATATCTCATTGCCTTGACCATTTTCCTGGCCCTGCAGGGGCATCATGTGTTGATTTCCGCCCTGGCTGACAATTTTCGGGCGGTACCGCTCGGTGTACAGCCGCAGTTAGGTAGCGCCGCCGAGTTTCTGGTCGATGCGGTCGCCAATATGTTTGTGATGGCGTTAAGACTTTCTCTGCCCATTCTCGGAACGATTCTCATGACCGATGTCGCACTTGGGATATTAGCCAGGCTGATGCCGCAAATGAATGTGTTTGTCGTGGGGATCACAGGGAAACTGGTTGTCGGTTTGTTTATGCTGTTTTTGATTCTGCCGTTTTATGTCACGTTTTTGGAGGTCGGCTTTGAGGGCATTTATCGAGATTTCTCCAAAATATTGGCGGAGCTTGGCAAGCAGACCCGGTAAACAGTTTGGTTTTGATCTGCAGCGATTCGATTCCGGGGAAAAAACCGAGGAACCGACTCAGCGCAAGAAAGAGGAAAGCCGCAAAAAAGGACAGGTCGCAAAAAGCGCCGAACTCAGTTCGGTCTTTGTGATTTTGGCTGCTTTTGTCGCTTTGAAAACGTCCGGCTCTTATATGTATGGAAAATTAGCCGGCTATATGCGATATATTTTTGGGGAGTTGAATGTTCGCGGCGATTTCAGCATTGAGTCCATTCATTGGGTAATCCTCAATGCCGGCATTGTTTTTTTGGAAACGGTGATGCCGGTATTGTTGGCCGTATTGGTGGTATCCGTTACGGTGTCTTTCCTGCAGGTCGGCTTTAATTTCGCGCCGGAACTGATTATGCCGCAATTTAGTCGCTTGAATCCGATTTCGGGCTTCGGTCGGATATTCTCCAAACGATCGGTTGTAGAACTTCTGAAATCGTTGCTGAAAATAACGATTGTCGGTTATTTCATCTATCGTTACCTTCGTGAGGAAACAATTCGGATTCCAGCCCTGATGATGTCTGAACTGGAAGCTTCGTTTGCAGTGCTTGCCGCCATAATTTACGATCTGGCGTTTCAGATCGCTTTGGTCATTTTGGTTTTGGCCATTCTTGATTATGGCTACCAGTGGTGGGAACATATGCAAAATCTCAAAATGAGCAAGCAAGAAGTCAAAGAAGAAATGAAGCAGACCGAGGGAAATCCGCAGATCAAAGGCAAGATCCGCGAAAAGCAACGAGCGATGGCAATGCGTCGCATGATGACGGAAGTGCCGAAAGCGGACGTGGTGATCACAAACCCGACCCATTTTGCAGTGGCAATCAAGTATGAAGCGGGAATGGAAGCCCCTGCGGTCATTGCCAAAGGCTCGGATTTTATTGCGCAGCGAATTCGTGAAATCGCGAAGGAAAACGATGTAACGATCGTAGAAAATAAACCGTTGGCCCAGGCGTTGTTCAAAAGTGCGGAAATCGGCGATTTGATCCCGCCGGATTTATATAAGGCAGTAGCCGAAGTATTGGCGTACGTCTATCGGTTGAAACGAAAAATATCGGAATGACTGTAGGTTGGAGATAGGGAATGGCTGATAAAAACACGATCATCGGCAAACTGAATCAGTTTAGCGATGTAATTCTGGCGTTGGGTGTTGTGACAATCGTCATTATGATGATCATCCCCATGCCGCCATTTCTGCTGGACTTGTTGTTGGCGCTCAATATTACCCTGTCTCTGACCATTGTCATGATTTCCATTTACAATGTGGAGCCCTTGCAGTTCTCTGTATTTCCTTCGCTGTTGCTGGTTACGACTTTGTTTCGGCTTGCCCTTAACGTTTCTTCCACACGGTTGATCCTGTTGTATGGGTATGCCGGCGAGGTGATCATGGCGTTCGGGACTTTCGTTGTTGGCGGCAATGCAGTGGTGGGCTTCATTGTGTTCATTATCCTGATCTTGATTCAATTTATCGTGATTACCCGGGGCGCCGAACGGGTCGCGGAAGTCGCCGCCCGATTCACTTTGGATGCCATGCCGGGCAAGCAGATGGCGATCGATGCGGACTTGAACGCCGGATTGATCTCGGATACCGATGCCCGGACTCGTCGCCGCAATGTGCAGCGTGAAGCCGATTTTTACGGCGCCATGGACGGCGCCAGCAAGTTTGTCAAAGGGGACGCCATTGCCGCCATAGTGATTATCGTCGTGAATATTATCGGCGGGTTTATCATTGGCATGGTACAGCGGGATATGTCAATCCTGCAGGCCCTTCAGACTTATACACTGCTGACGGTCGGTGAGGGTCTCGTCAATCAGATCCCGGCGTTGCTGATTTCCACGGCGACAGGTCTGGTTGTGACCCGGGCCGCTTCGGATGAAAATTTGGGGCATGATATTGCAGCGCAGCTATTGGCGTATCCCCGCGTATTTTTCCTGGTTGCGGCGGTGCTGACGTTGCTGGCGGCCGTTCCGGGGTTGCCGGGAATTCCGTTCGTGGCCCTGGCAATGATCGTGGCCGGCGTTGGCTATGTTTTGCAAAAAACGGCCAAAACCGCTGAGGAAACGGCGGTTACCAAACAAGAAGAAAAAGAACGGGAAGAAGTCCGCAAGCCGGAAAGCATTGTATCTCTGCTACAAGTTGACCCCATTGAGCTGGAGATTGGCTATAGTCTGATTCCCTTGGTGGATGTTGCTCAAGGCGGCAATCTTCTGGACCGGGTGGTCATGATTCGGCGTCAGTGTGCGCTGGAAATGGGAATTGTGGTTCCAACCATCCGGATTCGCGATAATATTCAATTAAAACCTAATGCCTATGTCATAAAAATAAAGGGAATTGAGGTTGCTCGGGGCGAATTATTACTTGATCACTTCTTAGCCATGAATCCCGGGACGGTTACCGAAGAAATTCCCGGTGAAGAAACGGTCGAACCGGCGTTTGGCTTGCCGGCGATCTGGATCAATGAGGCATTCAGGGAACGAGCGGAATTATGCGGTTATACCGTGGTGGATCCAATCTCTGTTTTGGCAACGCATTTGACGGAAATCGTGAAAGGACACGCGGATGAACTTTTGGGACGGCAAGATGTTCAGACTTTGATCGATTCGGTCAAGCAGGATCATCCGGCGGTTGTTTCCGAATTGGTGCCCGCCATGATGTCTTTGGGCGAGATTCAAAAAGTGCTGGTATGTTTGTTGCGGGAACGAGTGCCTGTTCGGGATTTGGTCACCATTCTGGAAACGCTTGCGGATTATGCATCGTTCGCCAAAGACCCCGAGGTATTGGCCGAATATGTGCGTAGAGCCTTGGCAAGGAATATCACTCGGCAATATCTCCAGAACAATGTGCTGACCTGCCTGACCTTGGATCCCCAAACGGAAAATCAAATCGTTTCATCCGTTCAGCATTCCGACCGGGGTAGTTTTGTCAGCTTGGATCCCAATACTATGCAACAGTTCATCAATAGTTTGTCGAAAGAGGTGCAAAAATTATCTTCGGCTGGTTATCACCCGATTTTGCTGACCAGTCCGGCTTCCCGATTATTTGTCCGAAAACTTACAGAACGAATAGCTCCCAATTTGGTGATCTTGTCGTTCGCCGAGTTGGAGAATCAGGTGGAAGTACAGTCTTTAGGGATGGTGAAGGTTTAGTTGAGAGTCAAGACTTATCGGGCGCCGACATTGGCGGAAGCCTTGGCCGAAGTGAAGGCGGATATGGGCAGCGATGCAGTGATTGTGCAAACCCGGCGATTGCGTCAAGGCGGAATCCTGGGGATGTTGGCGACAGAGATCGTTGAAGTCACGGCAGCGGTTGATCCGACACCGACTCAGTCAGCCAAGCGTTCCAAAGCGGTTGCGCCATCGCGGGAACAAGCGGTTCAGGAAGAGAAAAACGACGATGCGAAACTCTTGGCGGTTCATCTGGAATTGGCCAGCATGCGTAAAACGTTGGAAACCGCCATGGCCTCGATGCAGCATGGCATGCCCTCGAAAACAGATACTACGCCGCAGGCCCCCCAAGCTGCTGTTTGGCAAGAATGGGCCCGGCGAAATGATATTGAACCAATGGCAGCTGAAGCTTTGTTCCAGGGGATTCCGGCGACAAATGCGGCGGCGTTGGAGCGGCAGTATCCCCTGTTGCGGGAACGGATTTTCTCGGTTTTCCAAAAATCGGCGGGGATTGCCCTGCGTCCCGGTTATTGTAAAGTAGTTGCGTTGGTGGGACCGACCGGAGTGGGGAAAACGACAACCTTGGCAAAACTGGCGGCGAATTTCGCCTTACGGGAAAAATATCGGGTGGCCTTGATCACCGCAGACACCTACCGGATTGCCGCAGTCGAACAACTTAGAACTTATGCCGAGCTGATCGGGATTCCGCTTGAGGTGATTTATACACCGCAGGAGTTGCGTAATGCTTTGGTTCAGCATCAGGACAAACAGCTCGTACTGGTCGATACTGCCGGAAGAAGCCCGGCCAATCAGCCGCAAATGGCAGAATTGGAGTCGTTGATGGCGGTTGACGACAGCATTGAAAAACAGCTCGTTTTGAGTGCGACTACGAAATTTACGGAGTGTTTGGATGCGGTTCAGCGCTTTAGAAAAGCCAACCCGCAAAAATATTTGTTTACCAAGATTGACGAAGCCTGTAACCTGGGTACTTTGGTGAGCCTGCTTTATCATTCGCCAAAACCTTTATCTTATATTACGACCGGCCAAAACGTCCCGGATGACATTGAATTGGCCGACCCGGAGCGATTGACAACTTTAATGTTGAGAGGCGTCAAATGAATGATCAGGCAAGCAAATTACGCCAATTGAATGAAGCGGCGGGGTATTCGCGCAGTCCCATTTTGAAGCCGATCCCAACCCAGGCGCGGGTCATCACGGTGACCAGCGGCAAAGGCGGCGTGGGCAAAACTAATTTTACGGTCGCCCTGGCAGTTGCTTTTGCCCGCCTGGGGAAAAAAGTGCTGGTTATCGATGCGGATCTGGGCCTTTCGAATGTCGATGTGATTCTCGGTAGTTCGCCGCCGGGAAATCTATTGCAGGTGATGCAAGGGGGATATTCCCTGAACGATGTGGTGGCGGATGGGCCGTTGGGCATCAAATTCATCTCCGGTGGATCCGGAATCTATGACTTGTCAAACCTTTCGGATGTCCAGCTTCAGTATTTTTTAAGCCAAGTCGGACAGTTTGACAACTGGGCGGATATCATTTTGATCGATACCGGCGCCGGACTGAACCGTATGGTATTGAATTTTATCATGGCAGCGGATGAAGTCATTGTCATCACGACGCCGGAGCCGACAGCCGTTACGGATGCATATGCGGTAATCAAGACCTATGCCGCGCATGGCGGCGTTTCCCCGGTTCGGTTGGTTGTGAATCGGGTCAGGGAAGTGGTTGAAGGGGAAGGCGTAGTCAGCAAATTGTCTAAAGTGTCGCAGCGATTTTTAGGACTGACGGTTTCCCATCTGGGGTTTGTTTTTGAAGACCGTTTGGTGCAAAAGGCCGTAACAAGTCAAGTTCCCCTGATGATTGCCTACCCGGACAGTGTCTTTGCCCGTTGTATCGACAGGATCGCTCATTCTTTGGCATTTGGTGAGGATCTGCCGGCGCCGCGGGGAATTCGCGGGCTATTTCAGCGTTTATTGGCGCGCGGATCCTGATTTTTGTGACGCAAAAAGAAGATTTTACAGATAAAGGGTCGAATACCTTTATGGAGGGATATGTTTTGATTCGGGTTCTGGTTGTTGACGATTCTGCATTTATGAGAAAGGTCTTGTCAGACCTTTTCAAAGGGGAAAGCGATTTTGAAGTGGTGGACGTGGCCAGAAACGGCGCAGAAGCCATCGAAAAGGTTTTGCAGCATTCGCCGGATGTTGTGACGATGGATATCGAAATGCCGGTCATGGATGGGCTTTCCGCTCTGGAAAAAATCATGACAGTGAAACCTACTCCAGTGGTTATGGTCAGCAGCCTGACAAAGGCCGGCGCTGATGCCACGATCCGGGCCCTTAGCCTCGGCGCTGTCGATTTTGTTGCCAAGAGCGCCGGCTCAATCTCGCGGATTGACGATATCGCCAAAGAGTTGCTGCAGAAGTGTCGGGAAGCAAGGGGAATCAGTGGAAAACGCCTGCAACCCAAAGAAATCCAAGCGATTCCCGTACCGAAACCCAAACCGCCGGTTCCTTCGACGCCGGTAGTGCCCGTCATTCCCACATTAATTACACCGGTACCTCCGGTACGTTCTGTCGCTTTTCCGGGAATGAGCGACTGGATTGTTGCAATCGGTACATCGACCGGCGGTCCACGAGCCCTTCAGGAAGTATTGCCTCGATTACCGGGGAACCTACCCTGTCCGGCAATCGTTGTTCAACATATGCCGCCTGGTTTTACAAAGTCTTTGGCCGATCGACTGAATTCCCTCTGTGATCTGACGGTTAAAGAGGCGGCGGACAATGACCGATTGACGCCCGGCACGGTGTATGTCGCACCAGGGGATTTCCACCTAACCCTCCGAAAAGAGGGGAACAGTACTTATATCAAGTTGAACAAAGAACCAGCGATTGGCGGACTGCGTCCGGCGGTTGACCCCATGATGGTTTCCGTTGCCGACATATATGGAGCCAAAACGGTAGGGGTGATATTAACCGGCATGGGGCACGACGGCGCGAAAGGGATGCAGGCCATCAAACGGCTGCATGGGCTAACGATCGCCGAAGACCAGTCAACGGCCGTTGTTTTTGGAATGCCCAAGGCTGCGATCGAAGCTGGGGTTGTTGACAATATTCTGCCGTTATCGCAAGTCGCTGACGGTATCGTGCAGTGTTTAAAGAAGGGGGGACTCAAATAATGGTAGATGTAAACCAGTACCTCGGCATTTTTTTGGAAGAAGCCAGGGAGCATTTGCAGACCTTGAATCGATGTGTCCTGGATTTGGAACATGAGCCCGGCGATTTGCATATCCTGGATGAAATTTTCCGCAGTGCGCATACGATTAAAGGCATGTCGGCAACGATGGGATATTCGGCGATCGCGGAGTTGACGCATGAGATGGAAAATGTGCTGGATCTGTTGAGAAAAGGCGTGTTGACGGCGCATACCGAAATTATTGATACCTTGTTCCAGTGTGTGGACCGCCTGGAGCAGCTTGTGGAAGAAGTCGCCAACGGACAAACCGGCGGGGTGGATGTTACGGCATTATCCGCCAAATTGGCCGCTTTGGCCAAAGGTGAGCCGCTGGAATCAGCGACAACGGCGGAAAAAGCAACACCTGTTGTGACGGGCACGGCTTCCAAAACGAAGATGACGCTGAACGATACTGAAACTGAGATGGTAAACACCGCCATTTCGCAGGGAATGCAAGCGCTGGAGCTGACCATCGGCTTGCGGCAGGGAACACTGCTAAAATCCGTGCGCGCATACATGGCCATGAAAGCTCTGGATGAAATGGGCGAGGTCATAAAAACCGATCCCTTGGTGGAAGACCTGGAAAAAGACAATTTCGGACAGGAGTTCAGCGTTATATTGATCACGGATATTCCGACCGACAAGGTACGGGATACGATCCTGTCCATTGCCGAAATCGAGACGGTTACAGCGACGCCTTGCACTAAAACGGTTACGCTCGTTAATGAGCCGGAACTCGAGAAAAAAACGATTGCGGCATCCGGTTCTTCCGTAGCTGAGCGGACGCCGGATTCCGTCCATGACAGCAAGACTGAGTCCGCCGCTGTCAAAACTAAGGGACGGGCGCTGGTGCGGGTTGATGCCGAAAAGCTGGACTCGCTGTTAAACCTGGTGGGCGAGCTGGTGATCAACAAAACCCGCTTGCAGCAGATTGGGTTGTCCAATCAATTGCAGGAACTCAGTGAAGCGACCGAACAGATGGATCGTGTAACTACTGATCTGCAGGGAATTGTGATGAAACTGCGCATGGTTCCCGTCGGCAATGTGTTCAACCGTTTTCCCCGTATGGTGCGGGATTTGTCCCACAGCCTCGGCAAAGAGATCAATTTGGTTATCCAAGGGGAAGAAACGGAAATGGACCGGACGGTGATCGATGAAATCGGCGACCCGTTGGTTCATCTGTTGCGAAATTCCATTGATCATGGCATCGAGAAACCGGAAGAACGAATTGCGGCAGGGAAAAATCCTGTCGGTGAGGTTCGATTAATCGCCCGCCATGAAGGCAACAACGTTTTGCTGATGGTCACCGATGACGGGAAAGGCCTGAAGCCCGAACTGCTCAAACAAAAAGCCCTGGAAAAAGGTCTGCTGACCAAAGCGGAACTTGACGCCATGGAACCCAATGAGATATTGAAATTGATATTTATGGCCGGTTTTTCGACGGCAGAAACTGTTACCGACGTGTCCGGACGCGGTGTGGGAATGGATGCGGTACGGACAAAGATCGAGAATCTCGGTGGAGTTTTGGAACTGGATTCAAATCCCGGACAAGGCACCCGGGTGCGGATCCGTTTGCCGCTGACGCTGGCGATCATTCAGGCGCTGCTTGTCCAGGTCCAGGCCGAAACTTATGCGATTCCGCTCGGATCTATCGACAGCACCATCAACATTACTCCGGAAGACATCCGGACCATCCAACAACAGGAAGTGATCTTGCTGCGCGGGCAGATCATCCCGTTGGTCAGGCTGGGACGAAGCTTGGGCATTATGAGCGCCGACGGCTTTGAAGCCGGACAGGAACTTTATGTCGTAATTGTCCAGTCCGGAGATCACAAGATCGGACTTCTCGTGGACGCATTGGTCGGACAACAGGAGATCGTCATAAAATCATTGGGTAAAATCCTGACCGGGATTCGACAAATTGCCGGCGCCACCATATTAGGCGACGGACAAGTTGTACTGATCCTTGACGTCAATGCGCTTGGATGATGAGGAGGTTGCGTGATGGCAGAGCTTGAAACAGTCAATGACGAGCTAAAGTTAATCATTTTCAAATTGGGTCGCGAAGAATATGGGATGGATATCCTCCGGGTCCAGGAAATTAAACGGATGATGGGGATTACACGCGTTCCATCCACTCCGACATTTATCCGGGGCGTAATCAATTTGCGCGGTAGCGTTTTGCCGGTCATTGATTTACGAACCCGCCTTGGTTTGGCGGAAAATGATCTGACGGAAGCGGCGCGCATAATAGTGGTACTGGTGAATGACGGGATTGTCGGCTTTATCGTCGATGAAGTCGTGGAAGTCACGACCATCAATACACAGGATGTGGAGGCAGCTCAAACTTTGTCGAGCGGTCTTTCGGCTGATTTCATCACCGGAATCGCCAAAGCGGACAATCGCTTATACATCATGCTGAATCCCGATGCCATCGTAAATATCGCACAATCTTGAGGTGATTGGCTTGGAAAAAGAAGAAGTCATGATGCTTACGCCGATGCAGCTCGATGCGCTGCGTGAAATCGGCAATATCGGCGCAGGCAATGCCGCTACGGCCCTGTCGCAGATCATCAACCGAAAAATCGACATGTCGGTTCCCCGGCTCAATATCTTGCCGCTGAGTGAAGTGCCTGATGTTGTCGGTGGCGCCGATACGATGGTGGCGGGAGTTTATTTGCGGGTTTTCGGTCCGGCGCCTAGCAGCATACTATTCCTGTTGCCGCGCGACAGCGCTTTTTCGTTGGTTGACATGGCCATGGGCCGTGAGCATGGAACCACGGAATCCCTGAGCGCGATGGATGAGTCGGCTTTAATGGAAATCGGCAATATTCTGGCAGGATCGTTTCTGAATGCGCTGTCCTATTTCACCAAAATGACCTTATTGCCTTCCTTGCCGGCATTAGCTGTGGACATGGCCGGAGCGATCCTCAGCGTTATTCTCATCCAACTGGGACAGGTTGGCGATTATGCCTTGGTGATCGAAACGGAATTTGCGACGGAAGCAAATGATGTTCGCGGTCACTTCTTTCTCATTCCGGATCCTGGCTCACTCAGCGTTATTCTCGGCACTTTAGGGGTGAGCGAATAATGCCGGAACTCATTAAGGTTGGCATGGCCGACCTGAAAACTGGAAAAAGTCCAGACAGCATTATTTCATACGGATTGGGTTCCTGTGTCGGGATTGCATTGTATGACGCCCAGACCAAAGTTGGCGGGTTGGCTCATATTATGCTGCCGGACAGCACGCAGGCCCGGGCGACTGACAATACCGCCAAATTCGCCGATACGGCGATTCCCGTTTTGTTGGATCAAGTTGTCCGCTTGGGCGCGGCAAAAAACCGGATTACCGCAAAAATTGCCGGTGGATCGCAGATGTTCAGCTTTGCTCAGGCATCGGACGTCATGCGGATTGGCGATCGTAACGTAGAGGCAGTTCGGGAGGTTTTGAAGTCTCTCTCGATTCGGATTCTTGCGGATGATGTGGGCGGGAACTACGGCCGAACCGTAGAGTTGCAGCTGGATACGGGCGTATTTGTGATCAAGACGGTGAACAAGGGGGATAATCGTTTGTAACGGTTGTCATCAACTGTACGCCGGAGGTGGAGAAAATACAGGTCAAGGATTTGGACACGCTGTGGGCGGTTTATCAAAAGGACCGCAATCCCGAGATACGTGAAAAACTGGTGAATCATTATCTGCCGTTGGTGAAGGTTGTGGCAGGTCGTATCGCCATGGGCATGCCGCAGTATGTCGAACGGGAAGAACTCATCAGCAACGGCTATTTTGGACTACTGGAGGCATTGGAACGGTTTGATCCCCAGCGGGGATTCAAATTCGAAACCTATGCCGTGGTCCGAATCCGCGGGGCCATACTGGATGCAATTCGCGCCCAGGACTGGATTCCCGTATCGGTTCGACAGAAGGCGCGCAACTATGCCCAGGTAATGGCCGAGTTGGAGCAGCAATTGGGCCGATCGGCCAATGATGGCGAAATTGCTGCGGCGATGAACATGAATGCGCAGGAATTCAATCAGTTTATCGGACAATTGCAGGCAACCACCAT
>CAZRQI010000028.1:0-17107 GCA_964602025.1 uncultured Veillonellaceae bacterium | reverse complement strand
AGACGGCCATTAACCGGGCTGTCCGGGTTGGAAGTCACGCCAATGATTTTGCCATCTTTTACGTTTAAGTCGAAATTGCAGCCAACGCCGCAAAAGGGGCAGGTCGTACGGACTTTTTTGTCAGGGCGGCCTTGCCGGCCCAGTACTTTTTCAGTCAACGCACCGACGGGGCAGGCGGCGACACAGGCGCCGCAAAATACGCAATCCGACTCGTGAGTTGGTGTATCGAACGCCGGTCCCAGTTTCGTATCGAAGCCGCGGTTCATGAAGCCAAGGACGTTGCAACCCTGCAATTCCTGGCAAGTCCGCACGCAGCGGCCGCAGAGGATGCATTTTTCGTTGTCGCGGACAATAAAAGCATTGCCGTCATCGATTGGATAGCTGCGCTGTTTCCCATTGAAACGCGGTTTTTTTATGCCAAGCTCCGCGGCCAGTGTCTGGAGTTCACAGTCCAGATTGCGGGCGCAGGCCAGGCAATCCGTCGGGTGATTGGCCAAAAGCAACTCCAGGACCAATCGCCGCGCTTCCAGAACTTCAGCAGTATGCGTGTATATGACCATTCCTTCCGAAACCGGTTGAACGCAGGAGGCCGTTAATGTCCTCATTCCTTCAATTTTTACGACACATAGACGGCAAGCCCCTTCGGGGGTAAGATCGGCGAGGTGACATAGGGTGGGAATGCGGATCCCGGCCTGCCGGGCTGCGGCCAGCACGGTCATCCTCGGGGATGCCTGCACAGGGATTCCATCAATCGTCAACTGGATGAAGTTCACAAAGCACCTCCTCGGGTATTTGCTTGAAGAATTCGGGATGAATCGACAGGGTTCCTGTCGAAAAATGATTTTTTCAGTTTTTTCAGGCAGGAATATTGGATACCTGTTGTCGAAATAAATAACACCAAACAGCAGAGCCACCCCGAATTCAGCATGGGGGAAAGGGGGCGCCATGAGCCGGAACATCAGCAAAACACAGGAATTATCGGAGAAGATGGATGCAATTGTCCGAAGGATGAACCAAGGCGAATTGAGCGCCGAAGATGTTGTGCGGCAATTGTTTCCGATGGCGATGCAGAGCTTTTTCCAGGCCAGCCAGGAATGCGAAGAGATCAGCCAGAGTCTTGACGAGATCGAAGGGCATCTTTTGGAAGCCCGGACGATGACGAAATATTTGTTTGAGTTTTTGGGGCACAATAAATTGTTGGACGAATTTCAGCAGTTTATGGAACAAAAAAACCGGATGCGGATTAACTGACACGATATTTGCGGTATTGCGTGCCACAATGGCAAAAAGGTCGACGCCAAAGCGTCGGCCTTTTTTATCTGCGGGTCTCCTTTTACGATTCAGGGGATAGGTTCGGCGATATAACTGACAATGCGGGGCCAATAACCGCCGCCGTCGATGATTTGCCACTGCTGCCGGGTCCGTAGGGAAGTGAACTTTCCATTACGGTCAAGTGCTTGCCAAAGTACAATGCAATTCACCCGATAGTCCCCTTTAGCCGGAATCTGGACAGAAACCTGCTCGATTTTATGGACGTTGGACTGGTAGTTGGCGCCGATGCCGGCGTACCATTTTTCAAAATCCTGATGGGAATCGATCCGTCCTTCCGGAACTTTCATGCTTAAGTCCTCATTGGCGAAAAGCAGCAACAGATTGTTGACTTCGGCATGGCGGTCAAACAGGGAGAACACTTGATAAACGAAACTTTTGAGCTCGTTTTCACCATATTTGTTTTCCTGCAATAGTTTGATTGATTGCAGATAACTCTCTGGCGCATGGCCCGCCGGTGTGGTGGCAGTGGAAGGGGTGGATGGCGATACGATGGGATTTGCTGCGGTTTCGCCAAGGCTTGTTCCGGCGGCAAAAAGCAATACGGTCAGGAGGAGAAAAGTCGATAAAAATTTCATGGTAGACCTTCTTTCTTACTATCGCATTCGTGAGTTTCCCGAATAAGGTTTTCAAGACAATAATTCGGTTAAAAGCAAAATATTCCTGCCGCAAGGGAATAAAAACAAGGGATATTCCGCGCAACCAGGCGCGGAGTATCCCTTGTGACGGTATTGGTCGATTGAGTGTCTGGATTAGCGAGCTTTGTTGATCTTTTCCAATACTTCCTTGTACTCAGCGCCGTACTTGTCAATGACCGGTTTAACAGCTGCCTGCCAAGGTTTGACATCGGGCACTTCCGTTACGGTCGAGCCGGCGGCTTTCACCTTGGCTTCCGCTTCTTTTTCGAATTTGTCCCAAAGTTCGCGTTGGGTCTTTACAGAGTCAAGAGCAGCCTGTTTGATGATCTTTTGATCTTCAGGGGTCAGTTTGTCCCAGACGGCTTTGCTCATGATCAGGACTTCGGGAACACGTTGGTGTCCATCACGCAGATAGTATTTGGCGACTTGGGAATGGTTGGCTGTCAGATAACTGGGGAAGTTGTTTTCCGCGCCATCGATAACGCCGGTTTGCAACGCGCTGAAAACCTGACCGTAAGGCATTGGGGTCGCGCTGGCGCCGAGGGCGGAAATCATGTCCATGTTGATTTTGTTCTGTTGTACCCGGATTTTGAGACCTTTCAGGTCGGCCAGGCTCTTGATCGGTTTGGTGGAATAAAAGCTCCGGGCGCCCGGATCGTAGTAGCACAGACCGACAAAACGCGAAGATTGCAGTGCATCCAGCAATTTCATGCCGTCGGCGCTTTCGAGGAATTTCCACATATGAGCTGAGGAGTCAAAGATATAGGGAAGAGAGAACACTCCTAGCGGTTTGTGGAATTCCGCCAACGGCGCGGAACTTACGCGGGTAAAGGCTACGGCGCCGAGCTGGAGTTGCTCGATGACGGCTTTTTCTTCGCCAAGTTGCGAAGAGGGATACACTTCCACTTTGATCCGGCCTTTGGTGCGTTCGGTTACGAGTTCGGCGAATTTCTTGTCGCCCATGGTGGTGGGATAATCTGGCGGATGCGTTTCACCCAGTTTGAGGACCATGGTTGATGCGGCAGGTGCAGCCGGTGCTGCAGCTTTTTTGTCCCCGCCACAACCAGCGGCTATCAGGGAAAGAGAAAACAGGGCTACGACAAAGAGCGCGACGAGATGGTGTTTACGCATGAATCGGACCTCCTTATTTTTGTTGAACTTCTATTCCTCCGAAGAGGAAGCCCCCCCCATTGAATTTGGTTACATGAGCAGTTTGGGCAACCACATGGTGATGGCCGGAATGTAGGTAATCGCCATCAAAACGACGATCATGGCATAAAAGAACGGCAGCATGGCCTTGGTTCCGGCTTCAACGGAAACCTTGCCGATAGCGCAACCCACAAACAGAACGGTGCCGACCGGCGGCGTCAGTAAGCCCATGCCGGAATTGAAAATCATGATGATGCCGAATTGAATCGGATCCATGCCAAGCTTGACGCAAACCGGTAGCAAAATCGGCGTCAAAATCAGGATCATCGGCGCCATATCCATCGGCCCGCCGAGCAGGAGCAGTAGAATATTGATCATCAGCAGAATGACCCAGGGTTGGTTGGAGACGCCCAGGAACCAATCAGTAATGATATCCGGCAGATGCAGATAGGCCATCACCCAGCCGAAGGCCTGGGAAGCGGCAATCAGAAAGAATACCATCAGCACGGTGCGGAAAGTTCTGACCAATACGCCCTTCATGTTTTTCAGCGGCGCTTCCCGATAGGCGAGGAAAGCAAGAATGAAAGCATATACGGCGGCAATGGCGCCGGCTTCGGTCGCTGTGGCCCAGCCGGAAATGATCGCGCTGACGATGATCACAGCCGGTGTGAAGGAAAGCAAACCATGGACAAGAATGCTCGGGATCTGGCTCTTGATCACGGGCTCGCCATAGCCGTAGCCTCGCTTCAAGCCGATCAGATAGCCGGTGATCATTAACGATGCCAGCAGGATCAATCCGGGGATCATGCCGGCCAAAAACATGCTGCCAACAGAAACGCCGCCGGCAACGATCGAATATAGTACCATGTTGTGACTGGGCGGGACGACAACTCCCTGAATGGCGGAAGAAATGGTAACGCCGACCGAGTAGTCGGGGTCATAGCCTTTTTCGACCATCATCGGAATCATCACCGAGCCAACAGCGGAAGCATCAGCGACAGCCGATCCGGACATTCCGCCGAAGATCATGCAGGCGACACTGTTGGCCAAGGCCAGGCCGCCGCGGATCCGGCCAACAAAAACATTCGTCATGGCGACGATGCGATGGGCCAAGCCGCCTTCCTGCAGAATCTGACCGGTAAGGATAAAGAACGGAATCGCCAACAGTGAGTAATTGGTGATGCCCTGGATCATTTGCTGGGCCGCCACGATGATCGGCAGATCCAGATACCATAATGTTATGACGGTGGAGCCGACCAGGGTAAGTGCGACCGGAAAGCGGAGAATGAGCAAAATCACAAAACTTGAGACTAAAATCCAGCTGGCTGTAGTTTGATCCGGCATTATTCCAGGCCCCCCCCGAGGTTGTTATGGCGCCTGGTATCGATCCCCATTAGCTGCAGGATCGAGTAAGCGCAGGTCATCACTCCGGTGAGAGGCATGACAATATAAAGGGCGCTGTTTGGCAATTTGGTGGCAGGAAGGGTGGATTCACTCATTAATACCGTAAACTGCCAGCCGTAAACAATCAGATAAATGCCAAAGACACAGGTGAAGACTCGTATTAATGCATCTAATATTTTTAGCGATTTTTCCGACAGGAAACTTTCCAAAACATCCATTGCCAAATGCAAGCCCTCGCGAAACCCAATGGCGATTCCCATGAAGGCAAACCAGGCAAGCAACAGTAAAGTGACCTCCTCGGACCAGAAAAAGACAAAATTAAATAATTTGCGGGTGATAACCTGGACGGATACGATAATGACCATGGTAAGCATGCTAAGCAGGCAAGCCGATTCAACACAAGAGTCCACAAACAACAATGACCGTTTTAACCCTGTCAAAACCCATACTCCTTTCCCATTTTTTTTGCAACGATCCCCGAGACGATAACGAACCTAAACGAACCTAATAAGATATATTTATACAGGGACTCGCGAATTCCTGCCGGAAGACAGAGATTTTTAAATATTTTTATTTCGCAGGGTTTTTCCTATAAATAGCGAATCATCAATAAAAGTTACTAAAATGCTGGGAGGAATCATTGACGATGAGTGAAGAATGGAAATCCTTTGCAACTAAACTGATTGAAGGAAATTTTGCGCCGGTTCCGGTCAGCGGGGAAGTCTACCGGGATTCTTTGCTGATGACGTCGGAAGCCGCATTATTTCTAGCGCGCACCACGAAAGGGAAGCGGCTGATTTTGTTGGAACGCAAACCAGGCAAACTGTTTGCCGAAATTGAGGCGGAAGAAACCGGAACACTTGGGGATATTTCGTTCAAAGCAGCGCAGCTGTCCCACGCAAATGCAGTTGTTATGCGGCGGCATGTTGCTTTTATGAATCCGGTCGCCTTCGGCCGGGACAGCTTCAGCCTGGGGTTGGGAGATCGTTTGGGGCTCGCTTCGCCCGGTCATTTGCGCTGCATCAAAGGCACGGGGCTGCGTCCGGTATTGGCGCAGCAGTCGATTCGTGAACTGAATTTGACACAACGGACGTATGAAGATGTATTGGACGCAGCCTCCTGGGCTGTTTTTCAGGAAGGGTTCCAAGATGGCTTTGGCGCTGACGGCGACCACCTGAAGAAGGCGGAAGAAGTGAAAATGGCGCTGGGCCTCGGATTTTCGATGATTACCCTCGATTGCTCGGAGAAAATCGACAATTCCATAGATTCCCTGACAGCGACGGAAGTGACCCGGCGTTATGCCGGATTGGCACCGGAGCTTCGTGCGCGGGTGGAACGTGAATATCTCGGCAAAAACTTTGTCGTCGGCGACATCACGATCACTTTCAGCCCGGAAGCCCTGCAGAGGACGTTACTGACATACGGGGAAACCCTGGATTTTATCAAGGAAATACACACCGCTTATATTGCCAGTCAGCCGACGACGGTTGATTTTGAGCTATCGATTGACGAAACCGCAACGCCTACAACCGTGGAAGCGCATTACTTCATGGCGGTGGAAATGGTCAAAGCTGGAATTGAACTGGCCAGTCTGGCGCCCCGCTTTTGCGGTGAGTTCCAGAAAGCCATCGACTATATCGGCGATTTGTCCCGCTTCGAAGCCGAATACACGGTTCACGCGGCGATCGCGGATCATTTCGGCTATCGCCTGAGCATTCATTCCGGCAGCGATAAATTCAAGGTTTTTCCGATTGTCGGACAATATACCCGGGGGCGGGTTCATGTGAAAACCGCCGGCACCAATTATCTGGAAGCCCTGCGGGTGATTTGCCGGGTCGAGCCGGTGCTGTTCCGGAAGATTTGCGCCCACGCCAAAATGCGTTTCCCGGATGCGACTAAGTTTTATCATGTAACAACGGACTTGTCGAAGATTCCCGATGCGGATACCCTGCCGGATTCTGCGCTGGAACGGATGCTGAACGAGCAGGATGCCCGGCAACTGCTGCACATCACCTTCGGATTTGTGCTGACGGATAAGGATGCGGCGGGGAAATTTGTGTTCCGTGATCTCCTATATGCGATATGGGCCGAACACGAGGAGGAATACGCGAATATTTTGATTCAGCATATCGGCAAGCATATTGCATTGCTGAAGGAACGTTTGCCGGGAGGAAAGGCCAACTAATCCCGAAAACTCGAAAAGGTATGGGAGCCAAAAAGACCGGAAGAGGCGGGTTACGCATCTTCCGGTCTTTTCAGTTTCGTCTGAAAAGCAGATGGGCTTACGCTTTGCCGCTGCAGTTCAGGACATTTTTGATTTTGTGCTGGACCATGCCTTTGATGGCTTCCCGGGCCGGTTTCAGATATTGGCGGGGATCGAAATCGCCGGGGTGCAGGAACAGATGCTCCCGGATCGCGGCGGTCAGGGCCAAACGAAGGTCGGTATCGATATTGATTTTGCAGACGCCCATTTTGCCGGCGCGCAGCAGCATATCTTCCGGTACTCCCTGTGCTCCGTCGATTTTTCCGCCATATTGATTGCACTTGGCGACAAACTCGGGCAGAACAGTGGAGGCGCCATGCAAAACCAGCGGGAAATTCGGCAACAGACTGGAAATCTTCTCAAGACGGGCAAAATCCAACGAGGGATCTCCCTTGAATTTATAGGCGCCGTGACTGGTGCCGATAGCGATCGCCAGTGAATCGACGCCAGTTTTTTCGACAAATTCCACAGCTTGATCCGGATCGGTATAGGAAGCGTCTTTCGTATTCACTTTCACCGCATCTTCCACACCGGCGAGGCGTCCCAGTTCCGCCTCTACGACCACACCGCGGGCATGGGCGTATTCCACCACTTTTTTGGTCAGGGCAATATTATCTTCAAAGGTATGTTTGGAGCCGTCAATCATAACGGACGAAAAACCGCCGTCGACGCAGGCTTTGCAAATTTCGAAGTCCTCGCCGTGGTCCAGATGCAGGCAAATGGGCAAACCGGAATCTTCCACCGCGGCTTCCACAAGTTTCATCAAATAAACATGTTTGGCGTATTTGCGAGCGCCGGCGGAGACTTGCAGAATCAGCGGCGCATTTTCTTCTTTCGCCGCGTCAACAATCCCCTGGATGATTTCCATGTTGTTGACATTGAACGCACCAACCGCATAGTTGCCCTCGTACGCTTTTTTGAACATTTCTTTTGAAGTAACCAATGGCATCGAACATTCCTCCCCATGTATTATTTCCATATTCCGAGCTTCATTATATCACAAGTAAATGGCTGATGTTGCCAACATTGCCCTGATTATGGAATTAGTGATATAGTAATATCAGGGTAAGATTTGCCATTTCGACAGTACGTTGCATGGCTGCAGGCAAAAGGAGGCGATTTTTGAGCATGGGCGGTTCTGCCGGGGAAACAAAAAAAGAACAATACTCGCTTCGGAGCGGGCTCGTCAAGGAGTATGCCAGTGAACGATATTATCGCCAGAATGTCCAGATTCAGCGATGGTTGTCGGAACATCAGCAACAGGAAGCCGTCGAAAACGCATTGGCGGATGTCAGCAAAATCAGTTATGATCCGGAAGATTATGTTCGCTTTTTAGTGAAAGAACCATTCCGGGAGCCTCCCCGCCTTGAATTTCAATCGCTGCTGCCGGAGCGCCTTTTAGCCACGGAACGCCGGTACCGCCAACCGATCATGATTCGATGGGGTCTCATGGTTGCACTAATTTTGTGTGTGGCGTTTTTTCCGTACATGGTTACTATCGTTTTGGCATCGGTCATGCTGGCGGCGGTCGGCTATTTACAGTACAAGCTGATCCGGGAACGGCAGTATATTCTTGCCAAGATCGAAAGAGATACGCGACTGGAGATCGAAAACAAGACGCGGGATCAGGAAGAGGCAATCGCCCTGCAACGAAAACTGCACGATGAAGCGGAAGAAGAACGGATTGAATTTTATGTTCGTCTGTTGAACGGTGAACTCTCTGCGGTAGTAATGACAATCGATGAATTTTTGCCCAAATTGGCCTTGCCGTTTCCATTGGATGTAAATATGGATTTGTTCGGCAACGTAATCCTGGTGAGAGTATGGTTTCCATCCAAGGCGATCATACCGGCCGAGCGGACTTCGCTGGCCGAGTCGGGGAAAATACAGTATGAGAAAAAAGAATCGCCGGAAATCAACAAACAGTATGCGGAATTATGCGCAGCGACGCTCATGCAAGTCGGCGCCCTGTTGTTTGGGCGGATACCGACGCTCGGCAAGCTTTACTGTAACGGCATGAGCCGGGAAGGTGACAAGAAAGAGTGTCTGATGGCCCTGAAAGTGGAACGGGCGCAGCTGGAACGCGTTGCCCATTCGTCTACGGCGTTGGTTGCATTGCAGGGGCTAGGCGCTGTATATGTCTGCGATGAATACCTGAAGCTGTTGCCGGTCGACCCGATTTCGCCGGAAGAGTGGGTGGAACTCGAAATAAAGCAGATTCGAAATCTCCAGGTTAAAATTTATCAGTGGGTGGTTCCAGGAATGCGAAATATAATTTCAGGAAATAATTAATTTCCGGCAGGATTTTTTTCGTGAAGATGGAAGTACATATAGGGAGATGCGCGGAACTGCATCAAACAGACAAACATAAAGGAGGCTTATCAAATGAAAATTGCCGAGGTAATTCAAACTGCTGACTGGAAGGCTGAAAAACATGTTCCGGTCATTGTGGCTCCGGAATCGGTCAAAGCGGGCGAAAAATTTGTGGTTGAACTATCTGTCGGGAAAGAAATAGCCCATCCCAACACGACGGAGCACCACATTCGTTCCATCCGCCTCTATTTCAAGCCGGATGCCGGCAAGTTCGCGTATGAAGTAGGCTGTTTTGAGTTTGCGGCCCATGCGGAATCCGCGGAAGGCCCCAATAAGGGGCCGGTGCTGGCCGAACCCGTAGCGCAGGCAGCGCTGAAACTTACGGGCTCCGGAACGCTTTTGGCTGTTGCCTACTGCAATATTCACGGGCTGTGGGAAAGTTCGCAACCGATCAAAGTCGAAGCATAATCGTTCCAGCGAAGGCAGGCCCCGGGCGACCGGGGCTTTTTTTTGCCGCAATGTCTACTGACGGCAGGGTTTTGTTGTTTCACGGCGAATAAATATAACGTTTATCTGGGGCAAGGGGATGATGGCATGGGAATTGTAGTGAAAAAATTTGGCGGCAGTTCAGTGGCTACGCCGGAGAAAATCAAGGCTGTGGCGGCCCGGGTTGTTCGTGAAAAAGGACCCGATGATCAGGTAGTGGTGACGGTTTCCGCCATGGGCGATACGACCGACGAGTTGATTACCTTAGCAAAACAAGTAACAAGTGCGACTCGCAGCCGTGAAATGGATATGCTCCTGGCTACGGGCGAGCAAGTGTCCATAGCCCTGTTGGCGATGGCTTTCGCCGATCTTGGTTGTCCGGCGGTGTCCCTCACCGGGCCGCAGGCCGGAATCCGGACCAATTCGGTGCACATGAAGGGTCGGATTTGTGAGATGAATCCGGATCGGGTATTTGAGGAACTATCCCGTGGCAATATTGTTGTTGTTGCCGGCTTTCAGGGCGTATCGCCCAATGGCGATGTCACGACGCTGGGACGGGGCGGTTCCGACACGACGGCGGTGGCGTTGGCCGGTGCGTTGAACGCCAAAGTCTGCGAGATCTTTACGGATGTGGATGGTGTGTATTCCGCCGATCCCCGGGTAGTGAAGACCGCCCGCAAGATGAAGGAAATCACGTATAACGAAATGTTGGAAATGGCCCGCCTCGGCGCCGGAGTCATGCAGCCGCGGTCGGTGGAACTTGGCTCCCGCTACGGGGTGCCGATTCATGTTCGCTCGACATTTACCACGGACCCGGGGACAATTATCAGGGAGGGATATACGGTGGAAGAAAAAGAATTTGTGGTGCGCGGCGTGACGCATGACATGAATGTCGCCAAGGTTGCGGTGCTGGGTGTACCGGATCGGCCGGGCATTGCCTTCAAGATTTTCTCCGCGCTGGCGGAAGCGAATATCGACGTGGACATGATCGTGCAAAGCATTCGCAATGCTGACAAAAAAATCAACGATATCGTCTTTACCGTCGCCAAGGGCGATGCGGAGCAAACCCGGACCATCATGGACACGGTCGGCAAAGACTTGGACATCTTGGGGGTCGTGGTCGACGAAGCGGTTGCAAAAATTTCGATTGTCGGCGCGGGGATGCTGGGGAGCCCCGGAATGGCGGCGCGAATGTTTGGCGCGCTGTCTGCCGCCGGCATCAACATTGAAGTCATCAGCACTTCAGAGATCAGCGTTTCCTGTCTTGTTCGGGAAGAGCGGGCCAAAGACGCGGTCAATGCCATTCATGCGGCTTTTTTCCGCGATGACAAAAATAGGCTGTGAACAGTAAGGTAAAGGAGTGGAAGTTTTGACAGCCACACTGATCAAACATTTGGCCGACCATGTCGGCCAGGAAGTCGAAATTCGCGGCTGGCTCTATAATAAACGTTCGTCCGGAAAAATTGCCTTTCTGATTGTCAGAGACGGAACCGGCACGGTTCAGGGTGTTTTGCTCAAGGCCAACGCCGAGGCATTTGCCTTGGCGGAAACACTGACACAGGAGAGTTCGCTGCGCTTACGGGGCACTGTGCGCGCCGAAGCCCGGGCTGCTGGCGGCTATGAACTCGATGTCACCGGCCTGGAAGTCGTCAGTCTGGCGCAGGAATACCCGATCAGCCTCAAAGAACATGGGGTGGACTTTTTGGCGGAGCGGCGGCATCTTTGGATTCGCACCCCCAAGCAGGCGGCCATTTTGCGCATCCGATCCGAAATCGAATTTGCATTGCGCGAGTTTTTTTACCGCAATGATTTTATGCTGGCGGATGCGCCCATCATCACGCCGGCAGCCTGCGAAGGGACAACCAATCTGTTCGAGATCGACTACCATGGCGAAAAAGCCTATCTTTCCCAAAGTGGCCAGCTTTACAACGAGGCGACGGCAACCGCGCTTGGCCGGATCTACTGTTTCGGTCCGACGTTCCGGGCGGAGAAATCCAAGACCCGCCGCCACCTGCTGGAGTTTTGGATGATTGAGGCGGAAGCGGCTTTTTTTGACGTGGACGACAACATGCGTCTTCAGGAAGACATGGTGGTATTTGTGGTCGAGCGGGTGCTCGAACGCTGCCGGCACGAACTGAAGCTGCTGGAGCGGGATGTCGCCAAACTGGAAGCAATCAAAAAACCGTTTCCGCGCATTAGCTACACTGAAGCGGTCAAGCTGCTGAACGATGCGGGAGAACCGTTCGAGTGGGGCGATGATTTCGGTGCGCCGCATGAAACCATCATTGGCAATCATTTCGATTCGCCGGTGTTCGTCCACCGCTACCCGACCGCCATCAAAGCGTTCTACATGAAACCGGACCCGCTGGATGAAAAGGTGGTGTTGGGAGCGGACCTGTTGGCGCCTGAAGGCTATGGCGAAATCATCGGCGGCGGCCAGCGGATCGATGACCTGGATTTGTTGGAACGGCGGATTGCCGAGCACAATTTGCCCCGGGATGCTTTCGAATGGTATCTGGATCTGCGCCGGTACGGTTCGGTTCCGCATTCTGGATTTGGCTTGGGCATTGAACGGACTGTCGCCTGGATCTGCGGACTCGATCACATCCGGGAGGCGATTCCGTTTCCCCGGATGCTTCATAAAATGTATCCTTGAGAAAACTGCAAAATGGGAGTATCCGAAATATAGGCAAGCATATATAATATAAATGTTAGCATACTTCAAAAAAATGCTGAAAAAACAGGAGGGGTTTACAATGGCTCATTCAGTTGTAGCGTCCCATTCGGTAGGAAAAATGGCTACCGATAAGATCTTCGGCGCCAATGCGCTGGCAGTGAAAGCAGTAGCGCAAGTCGGCAAGGAAAACGTAACCAACGCCACTATTGGTGCGTTGTTGGACGACAAGGAACAGTTGGTTTGTCTGCCGACCGTGGAGAAAGTCTTCCGCAGCGTGCCGATCACCGAAATCATCAATTACGCGCCGATCGCCGGCCTGCCGGATTTCCTGAATGCGGCGATGGATCATGTTTTCGGCGAAAGCAAGCCCGACGCTTTTACCCGGGCTGTTGCCACTTCCGGCGGATCCGGCGTGTTGCACCATGCAATCTGGAACTATTCCGAAATGCACGATACCGTGCTGACGACGGACTGGTATTGGGGACCGTACAAGGTTTTATGCGAGGAAGTCCTGCGCAAACTGGATACTTTCCCGCTGTTTGACGACAAGATGCAGTTCAATCTGCCGGCGTTTGAAACCAAAATCACCGCTCTGCTGGCCAAGCAAACCAATCTGTTGGTCATCCTGAACACTCCGGCCCACAATCCGACCGGCTATACCGTTACCGACGCCGAGTGGGACGGGATCATCAACGTTTTAAAAGCGGCGGCAAAAAATCCTGACAAAAAAATAACCGTTGTGGCAGATATTGCCTATCTGGATTTCTCCGGCGAACGGAACACCTGCCGCAAGTTTTTTGCGAAGTTCGGCCAGATGCCGGCGAATTTGCTGTTCATCGTCGGCTTCAGCATGTCCAAGTCCTTCACCATGTACGGTCAGCGCGTCGGGGCAATGATCGGAGTGACTTCCGACGCCGATGTCGCCAAGGAGTTCGAAGACGTCAACCAATACAGCAGCCGGGCCACCTGGTCCAATATCAACCGTGGCGCCATGCGGACAATGGCCATGATCTGCGCGGACAAGGGCCTTTATGCTCAGGTTGAACAGGAACGGGCCGGTTTTTATCAACTGATTAAAGGCCGGGCGGATCTTTTTGCCCAGGAAGCGGCGGCCGCCAATCTGACCATGCTGCCGTACAGCGCCGGATACTTCCTGTCCGTGCCTTCTGCCGCTCCGGATGCGGTGGTGGCCAAATTGAATGAAGAGAACGTTTTTGCGGTGGCGCTGGCCAAGGGAATTCGGATCGCCGTGTGCGCCGTTCCCACGGAAAAGATCAAAGGGATGGCCGGGAAACTGAAAAAAGCGATGGACGCCGTAAAATAAGATCCTTTGCATTACAGGGGAAGGCGGATCGCTTGCGGTCCGTCTTCTTTTCTAAGATCGGGATTCAGTGAGGGATGGGCGATGAACGGGGAAATAAAAGTCCATTTTAGCGACGGGACAGAGAAAATGTACGGGCGCGGCACGTTGCTTCTGACGATGGCAAAGGAGCGGCAGAGCCTATATCCGGCACGGATCGTCGCGGCCCGGGTCAATAATGCCCTGACAGACTTGCAGGTTGGGCAAACAGCCGACGCCAGCGTGGATTTTTTTGATTTGCAGTCTGGGCAGGGTCTGAAGGTCTATGAGCGAAGCCTGACTTTTGTTTTGATCGTGGCGGCGCAGCGATTGTATCCGGGAAAAGAAGTAGTGGTGGAACATTCCCTGGGAAACGGCGTGTACTTCGAATGGCTGCTGGGGAGACCGGTTACGGAGGCTGACGTTGCCTTGCTCGCGCAGGCGATGTCCGTTATTATTGACGATAATCTGCCGATTATCCGGCGAAATATGCCTCTGAGCGAAGCGATTCAGCAGTTCGCCGCCGCCGGAAAGACGGAAAAAGTTCGCCTGCTCCGCCAAATCGAGCGGGATACCGTCAGTTTATATACTTGCGATGGGGTCATGGATTATTTTTATGGACCGATGGCGCCGGAAACCGGGTATTTGAAACAATTTGCCCTGACCTATTATGCGCCGGGCTTTGTTTTGCGTTTTCCCGACAAAACAAACCCGGAGTTTGTTCCCCCACTTCAGGATCATCCGAAATTGGCCCAGATATTCTGGGAAGCGGAGAGATGGGGCGATTTGTTGGGATGTCCGACTGTCGCACAATTGAACGAAGCCCTGTCATCCGGGGACTTTTTGGAAATCGTCCGGGTGGCGGAAGCGCTGCACGAAAAGAAAGTGGCGGCGATCGCCGACATCGTGGATGAACGAAGGCCTAACGTAAAAGTTGTTATGATTGCAGGGCCTTCCTCGTCCGGAAAATCCACATTCATCCAGCGCCTGGCGATCCAGTTGCGAATTCACGGCATTCGGTCCGTAACGATTTCGCTGGATGATTATTTTCTGGATCGGGAGCAGACGCCGCGTGCCCAAAATGGCGACTACGATTTTGAATCGATTCATGCCCTGGACCTGCCGTTGCTGAATGCCCACCTAATGGAATTGTTGTCCGGTCGGATGGTGGAACCGCCGTATTATAACTTCAAGACCGGCCAGCGTGAATATTCCGGGCGTAAACTGCAAGTCGCCCCCAACCAGGTGCTGTTGGTGGAGGGGATCCATGGATTGAATCCAGAGTTGACGGCGTCCATACCTCGTGACCAAAAATTCTTGATCTACATCAGTGCCTTGACGCAGCTGGCGATTGACAATCATAACCGGATTCCCACGACAGACACCCGCTTGATTCGACGAATCGTCCGTGACAATCAGTTCCGAAGTCATGACGCGCTGCAGACGCTTCGTTTCTGGCCGGCGGTTCGCAGCGGCGAAGAGGTCAACATCTTCCCGTTCCAGGAAGAGGCCGACGTGATGTTTAATTCGGCTCTGATTTATGAACTGGCGGTGTTGCGGCAATACGCGGAACCGTTATTGGCCAAGATTACGCCGGAATATCCGGAGTATTTGGAGGCGCGACGATTGACCGGATTTTTGCGGCACTTTCGCCTGGCGCCGCCGGACCAAGTTCCGTCAACCTCCATCTTGCGAGAATTTATCGGTGGGTGACCGAATTTTTTCAGATTTTTTCAGAGATATTAATTGATTAACAGGGGGAAGAGTAAATGACGAAGTACAACCCGTTGACGCCGGCACTGGTCAAGGAACTGGAAAAGATCGTCGGCGAAAAAAATGTGACGGTAGATCCGGACAAACTGGCAACCTATTCGCATGATGAGGAAACCGACCCGCGGTATCAGCATATGCCGGAGGCCGTGGCATTTCCGGCGAATGCGGAACAGATCGCGGAAATTCTCAAACTGGCCAATCGTGAACTGGTCCCGGTAGTGGCCCGGGGTGGCGGAACGGGCCTTGCTGCTGCTGCGGTGCCGCTGTTCGGCGGGATTGTGGTCAGTACCGAGCGGATGAATCAAGTGTTGGAAATCAATGAAGAGGCCATGTACATGGTGGTGCAGCCGGGCGTGCGGACCGACGATGTGCAAAAGGCGGCGAAGGAAAAGGGATTGTTTTATGCCGGCGATCCCTGCAGCGGCGACAGCTGCGTCATTGGCGGAAACGTGGCGACGAACGCCGGCGGCAACCGCGCCATCAAGTATGGCACGACGCGAAATCAGGTCTATGGATTTCAGGTGGTGACGCCGCTGGGGAAAATTGTTCGGCTGGGCGGCCGGCTGGAAAAATCCACGACCGGTTATTCGTTGGATCACTTGGTGATGGGGGCCGAAGGGACTCTGGGCATCATCACGGAAATAACCTTGCGATTGAAACCATTGCCGAACAACGTGATCGACTTGCTGGCGATTTTCCCGACAGTCGACCAGGCCATCGCGATTGTCACAAAAGTCATTAAAGCCGGCATCACGCCAACCTGCGTGGAATTTATGGACAATGCCACCGTCAAAAGCGTGGAACGCTTCCTGAAGACAAAGCAACCGCACAGTGATATCGGCAATTATGTCATTATCCAGGTGGAAGGACAGAGCGAAGAGGATTTGGAAGATAAAAGCGTATCGCTGGATGAGTTGTGCATGAACAATGGCGCTCTGGAAGTTTTGGTGGCGGACCCGGCCAAGATCTGGCATGCCCGAAAATGCTTTTTGGAAGCGGCCCGTGAGGAAAGCTTGATTCAATCAAAAGAAGACATGGTGGTGCCGGTCAACCAAATTGCCAGCTTAATGCATGAAGCAGCGAAGATCAGCGAAAAATACGGTCTGATTACCCGTATTGCCAGCCATGCTGGCGACGGCAACGTTCATTTCCATGTCCTTAAGGGAGAACTGGCGGATGAGGTCTGGGACAGTACTTTGAAAGCCTTCCAAAAAGAAGTCTATACCTTGGTGTATAAGCTGGGCGGAAAACTATCGGGTGAACATGGCATTGGTTACAAACGCCGCCAACTGATGGAAGAATACACGAATCCCGATGAACTGGACATGATGCGCGCGGTAAAAAAAGCGCTGGATCCCAATTTGATCCTCAATCCGGGCAAGATTTTCACGCTGGAATAAACTGTGTAAATCAGAAACAGGAGAGTGAGCATTGTGACAGGGACTGTGAAACGATCGGTCTGTCCGTTTGATTGCCCGGATGCCTGCGGTCTTTTGCTCGAGATTTCCGACGATAAGGTCGCCGCGGTGCGTGGTGATCCGTCACATCCCTATACTCGGGGCGTATTGTGCCCGAAGATGGTGCATTATGAGCGCACGATCCATTCCCCGTTGCGGTTAACTCGTCCACTGCTGCGAACAGGAGCCAAGGGAACCGGCGAATTTCGCGAAGTATCCTGGGATGAGGCGATAAGTCACATTTCTCGCCGTTGGCGTGAGATCATCGACCAATACGGC
>CAZRQI010000027.1:7738-17339 GCA_964602025.1 uncultured Veillonellaceae bacterium | reverse complement strand
TTGTCCGGCCGGGTTCGCATTGCCCGGTCTGCAGCACTGCGCTCGGAGCGCGGGATTTGGTCCCGGTTCTGAGCTGGATTTTTTTGCGGGGAAAATGTCGGTACTGCGGCGCGAAAATTTCACCGCGCTATCCGGCCGTCGAACTCCTGACGGGCGTGTTGTTTGTCTGGTGCTTCCTGCGTTTCGGGTTGTCGCCGCAGCTGGCTCCGGCGTTGGTGTTTTCGGCTTTTATGGTGGCCATCACTTTTATCGATCTGGACCATCAGATCATTCTCGACGGGATGCTGGCGCTGTTGGCGGCGGCGGGCCTGGGTCTGGGCCTCTGGCTCGGCCAGCCGGGATTCGTCGACATGCTGATCGGGGCCGGCGTGGGCGGCGGACTGCTACTGGTGCTGGCGGTGATCAGCGGCGGCGGCATGGGCGGCGGCGATGTGAAGTTCGCGGCGGCTTTGGGATTTTGGCTGGGCTGGCCGGGAATCTTGCTGTGCCTGCTGATCAGTTTTGTCGCCGGCGGCGCGATCAGTTTATTCCTGTTACTGGCCAAACTGCGCGGTCGCAAGGATTTCATCCCATTTGGGCCGTTTATCGCGCTCGGGGCTTGGGTCGCGTTGCTGTACGGTCGGGAAATTTTGAGCTGGTATTGGGCTTTTTGGATCTGAGGTGGTTTCATTGCGCCAGATTCACGGCGGTTTCAGCTTGCTGGAATTGCTGATGGCAACGGCAATGATCTCGATGATCTGTGGAATGGGCATGATGCGACTGGGAAACAGCCTGGCCGAGCATGAATTGTCCGCCGCGGCGCTGGAACTGGCGGCCGACCTGCGATGGATGCAGCAGATGGCGGTCAACTCTCCCGCAATCGCCGGCGGGCCTTTTTATACGCTGGCCGTGGATCATGCGACTTGCGCCCGCTATCAGATCACGGCTTCCGCCAAGACGCTGAAATGGACTGTGTTGCCGGCTTCGGTCCGGTTGCAGGATGTCCGGGACAAGGTCCTGTTTTATTCCAACGGCCGCCCGAATCAGGGCCGCTCGTTCGTTCTGCAAAGTCTACCGCTGCGCAAGAATCGCTTTGTGATCTTGGCCGCAGTGACCGGCCGGGTCCGAATCAGCGACACGCCGGCTTGGGAGACGGGGGAGTGATGGAAACGCAGCGCCGGGGAGCGTTTTTGGTGGACGTGGTGGTCGCTTGCGCAATTCTGAGCGTGGGTTTGCTGGCGTTGGCCGGCTTTTTCCTTACCGCCGTCCGGTCGGGCCGGGAACTGGATCATTGCGAACAGGCGTCGTACTTGGCGGAAGACCGGTTGGAACAGTTACGCCATGACTGCGGCGAACAATGGGCGGCGGAGGATTTTCTGGCCGAAGCGGGAGTGGAAACGATTTGGCGGGGCGGCGTGGAATATTCCCGCGTCACTGCCCTGAAAAACCGGCCGGATCTGGATGCTGACGGTCATCTGCTGGAAGCGGAAGTCCGCGTGAGCTGGCGGGAACGCCTGACTCCCCGGACAGTGGCGTTGGTCACGTATTTCGCCGTGGACACGGGTCTGGACGAGCTGCGATGAGACGGCTGCAGCGATCGGGCTTTGTGTTGACGGAGGTTTTGGTTGGGATCGGCTTGACGGCGTTGTTGCTGCAGGCCTTGTTTCCTATGCTCGCTACTTCGCTGCTGGCATGGAAATCCTCGGTGGCGCGGATGACGGCGCATCAGACGGCGCGGATGGCGATGGAGTCGATGATCCGGGAGTTGAGTCTGGCGTCCGCCCTCACTTGGCCGCCGCCGGGGCAACCATCTTCCAGCGTTCGCTTTCAACTGCGGGAAATATCGGGTCAGATGGAAAGCCTGAGTTTCCGGCTGGGGACGCCCTCCGGCCTGAATGCAAAGACGCTGTACCGGGTGCCGGGATCGGGCCAGCCCTCCCCGCTGACGCAAAATGTAGTCGACGCCTTGCAGTTCCGGTTCGAACCGCCACGCCGGGTTTGGATATCCCTGACGGTGACCGATCCGGAACGACGAGTCACGGCTACAGTGGAGACGGGCGTTACCTGCCGGAATGCGCCGGATTGAAAACGGCTGGGTAGCGGGGGAGGGATGAGATGCATTGAAGTTGCGAAACAGAAACGGATCCGCGATGGTCGCGGCGATCGTCGCCCTGTCGATTCTGGCTTGTCTGGGCGGGACATTGGCGCCCCTGCTCCGGACGGAAATTGCCGCCACGCAAAATTTTCTCGCGGGAAACGCCGCGCAATGGATCGCCGAAGCAGGACTCCGGCGGGCGCTTGTGGTATTATATAAGAATGGAAATCCCCATGGGTTGGCGGAATCTTTGAATCGCGATTCTTTTTCCGGCAGTTACCGGATTGTAACGAGCGCGGAGGGCAGCGCCCTGCGGGTGCGATCCAACGGCAAGGCGGGTTCGGCGACGCGAAGCGTTTCCGCGCTGGTGTCCGTGACGCTTGATTCCCATCCGGATCATCCTTTCACGGAGTTGACAATTCTTTCCTGGGATAAATAGAAGGAGGCGCGTTGCGATGGAGTTGCAGAACTATATGGAAATTTTGATGTGGCAGAGGCTGGATGATGTGCTGGATTCTCATCCCGGCATATGCCGTTGCGAGAAATGCCGCTATGATATCGCCGCGCTGGCCATGAATTTTTTGCCGCCCCGCTATGTCGTCACGGACCGGGGGCAGATTTACACCAAAATCAAGGCGTTGGAACAGCAGTTCAACATTGATATCGTTACCGCGATCACCCATGCCGTCAAAGTGGTGAGCAGCGCTCCCCAGCATGAGACGGAGGCGGGGAAATAAATTTGATGTTTGCGGAAAAACTACTGCGGAAAATCGCCGGTCGGCGCGAAGACGCCATCGGTCTGGATATCGGCAGCGGGTCCGTCAAAATGGCGGATGTGGTCCTGCGCAACGGTAAGCCATACCTGAAAAGGATGGCGCTGATGGAGGCGCCGGAGCGGGCCGTCGAGGATGGCACGATTGCGGAGGAGGATCTGCTCGCGGATACCTTGCAGAAGCTGGCGGCGAAAAACGGCTTTGCCGGCGGGCGGGTGGCCGCTGCACTGGGTGGCCGGAATCTGTTCATCCGGGAAGTGAATTTTCCGCGGATGACGGAAAAGGAAATGCGCGAGGCCATTCGCTGGGATCTGGAGAAGTATGTGCCATTTTCGCCGGATAATCTGTATTTTGACTTCTGGATCGTGGGTTCCGGAGCGACCGAGATGGAAGTCCGGGTTTTGTTGGTCGCCGTGCCGAAAGAGGTCGTGGATTCCTTGGTCCGGGTCGTCAAGAAAGCAGGCCTGAAACTGGTCGCGATCGATATTGAACCGCTGGCCATTCAGCGTACTTTGCCGATGGTAGCCGACTGCATGGTGATCGACAGCGGCGCGGCGGTTTCTCAGGTGACCTTGTTTCAAAAGCATAGTCCGGTGTTTACCCGAAATATTCCCATCGGCGGCAACCAGTTTACGGAAACAATGATGGAAGGGCTGGAGATTGGCCGGGAAGAGGCGGAATTGGTGAAGCATCGCGGCGTCAATCTGCTGGAACCGGTGGCGAATACGGCGGAAGCGACGGATGTCGTGCAGGGTCAGATCGACCGGGTTGTCGCCGAGCTGGCGGGCGAAGTGCGGCGAACACTGGAGTATTACCAGGTTCAAAATCGCAATGTGAGCATTTCCAGCGTATTTATTACGGGCGGCGGGGCGAAAATGGCCCAGTTGCCGGAAAAACTGTCGGCGATTTTGGAGTTGCCGGTTGTGTTGCATGATCCTTTGCTGAACATGGAGATCGCACCGTCCTTCAACCGGCAGTACTTGCGCGGCGTCGGCCCGCAAATGGCGGTTGCCGTGGGACTGGCCTTACGGGGATGTGAAGAATGAAGATCCGGATCAATCTGCTGCCGTCGGAGCAGCGTCCTCCCCGCTGGCATTACGGGCGGTTGCTGTTGTTGCCGGTGGTGCTGATGTTGTTGGTGATTGCCGGTGTGTACGGTTATGGCGAATATCGTTACTGGGAGCTCGAACAGCAGCTTGACGCGGTGCGTAGCCGCTATGAGTCCCTGGCTGCCTCGGAGCAGCAGATGCGGGTAGCGCAGACCCGTCAGGCGGCTGTGCAGGCCCGGGAAAAGATTTTGGTGCAATTGAGCGGCGGCCGGAATTCCTGGCATGGCGCGATGCTTCACCTGGGTTCCTTCATGCCCCGCAAGGTCTGGCTGACGGAGATCGGCAGCGCGCAAAAAGGCGTTTTGCAGTTGAAGGGCAATGCGGTGACGTACCCGGATCTGATGGCCTTTCTGTCGAAGCTTGAGCAGGACAGGCTTTTTGTCGATTCGACGTTGCTCAAGGCGGAACACGGCGGGAAAGAGGCCTTTACCAAATTTGAGATCACAGCGAAAGTCGGGAGGCAATAACGGTGAATCGGCAGAAGTTATTGTCTTTGATTCGGGAAGTATCGCCCCAATATCTTGTGATCCTGTACCTGGCTCTGATCCTGGCGCTGGGTGTTGGGGTTTCCACGCTGGTGCTCTATCCGCAGGAAACACGGATCAGCGAGCGACAGCGGCAGCTGCAGCAGGAAATGCAAAAAGTGGCGGCCGTGGAAAACTTTGTGCTGACCAACCCGGATATGGACAAACATTTGGCGGATCTGCAGCAGGCGCTGTTGCGGGCCGAAAAGTCCTTGCCGGGGTCGATGGATACCGCTAACTTTCTGGCGGAGATTGAAAAAGAAGCCCGCGTCGCTGGAGTCCGGCTGACCGGCGTGAAGCCGGGGGCCCTCGTAGATCGGGCGGGTTACCGTGAAATGCCGGTGGAGATTTCCGTGGAAGGAAACTATTTTGCCACGCTGAGCTTTCTGAAAAAGTTGGAAGATACGGCCCGCTTCAATGTGCCGGCCTCCTTTTTGATCCAGCAGAAACAGAATGCGCTGGCGACGCGGCTGAATCTGCAGATTTTCTGTTATGGCGTCAGTGTGCGGCCGGCGGCGCAACCGCAACCGGCGTCGACAACGCAGCAACAGTTGCAGCAGCTGCAGCAGCAGTTGCCGAAGGTGTTGCAGACGCCAAATCAGACGCCGCCCCAGACGCCGCCCAGCCGGTAGGTGTCAGTTGATGCAGGCCTTCACAAGGCCTGCTTTTGGTATAGGGTTCAAATATAGTTTTGTAGTATGGCAGGAAAGTAGTTTGGAGGGAAGAAAATGTTGCGGTTCATGACAGCGGGAGAATCCCACGGGCCCTGTTTGACGGCCATACTGGAAGGAATCCCGGCGGGAGTCCGGGTCGACGGAGTGCGGGTAAACCGCGAACTGGCGCGACGGCAGGAAGGGGTCGGTCGCGGCGGTCGGATGAAGATTGAGCAGGACCGGGCGGATTTTTTGTCTGGCCTGCGGTTTGGCGAAACATTGGGAAGTCCGCTGACCTTGCGGATCACCAATGCGGATTGGGTGAACTGGGAAGCGAAGATGGCGGCGTTCGGCGAACAAAGCGGACCGGCGGTGCAGGCGCCCCGGCCGGGCCATGCCGACTTGACCGGCTGCCTGAAATATGACCGCCAGGATGTGCGGGATATTCTGGAACGAGCCAGCGCCCGCGAAACGGCGGCGCGGGTGGCGGTCGGCGCGGTTTGCCGGCAAGTGCTCGAAAAATGCGGGATCGCCGTGCAGTCCCGGGTGTTGTCCATCGGCGGCGCGTCGACGGATGAGGAGCAGGCGGCGAAGGTCATGACGGCGAAAGCGGCCGGGGATACGCTGGGCGGTTGCTTCGAAATTACCGCGACCGGAGTGATGCCGGGATTGGGCAGTCATATCCAGTGGGACCGCCGGTTGGACGGGAAGATCGCCGGGGCTGTCGTATCGATTCCCGCCATCAAGGGGGTCGAGTTTGGCGCCGGGTTCGAATGCGGCGTGTTGCCGGGCAGTCAGGTCCACGACGAGATTTTTTATAGCGAGGAACGGGGATATTATCGCGAAACCAACCGGGCCGGCGGGATCGAAGGCGGCATGTCGAACGGCGAGCCGATCGTCGTGCGCGCGGTCATGAAACCGATTCCGACATTGACCCGGCCGCTGGCTTCCGTGGATTTGCATCGCCATGCGCCGGTGCAGGCGAACAGCGAACGGAGCGATGTCTGCGCCGTGCATGCGGCGGCTTGCGTGGGTGAAGCGATGCTGGCCATCGTGTTGTGCGGCGAACTGTTGGCGAAGTTCGGCGGGGATTCGCTGTCCGAGCTGTTGGAGAATATCGCCAATTACCGGGAAAAAATCGGCGAACGGGGATGAAAAATATTGTTCTGATCGGGTTCATGGGAACCGGCAAGACTTGTGTCGGCAAAATTCTGGCCGATACGCTGGGTTGGCCGTTTTGCGACGTGGATTCGGCAGTGGAACAGGCGATCGGCATGTCCATCGCCGCCTATTTTGCGCAAGCCGGGGAAACGGCGTTCCGCGACCGGGAGCAGGAAGCCGTGGAACGGATTTGCCAACGGACGGGACAGGTGGTCGCGACCGGCGGCGGTGTCGTGTTGCGGCAGCAAAACATCGACCGCCTGAAGGCGACCGGCGTTGTTGTCTGTCTGGCGGCCTCCGAACAGCAGATCGTCGCCCGCACGGCGGCGGATTCCGGGCGGCCGCTGCTGAACCGGCCGGATCGGCTGCTAGTGATCCGGGAGTTGCTTGCCGAACGTTTGCCGCAGTATCGGCAGGCGGATCTTTGGCTGGACACGGACGGAAAATCCGCGACGGAAACGGCGGCGGAACTCGAACGAATTTTGCGGCGGGAGGGTTGGCTCGATGGAAACGATCCGGGTAAATCTGGGCGATAGAAGCTATGACATCACGATCCGGACGGGCGGCCTGAGCACGATTGGCGAATGGGCGGCCCGCTTTTCTCTGGGGAACCGGCTGCTGCTGGTGACGGATGAACATACGGAGGCCCTGTTCGGCGAGACGGCGGTGCAGAGTCTGAAACAGATCGGCTTCCTGCCGACGATGGTGACGGTCCCGGCCGGCGAATCCTCCAAATCGCTGGACATGGCGGATCGCATTTACGAACAGGCGATCCAGGCCGGTTTGGACCGTGATTCGGCCATTCTGGCGCTGGGCGGCGGAGTGGTCGGCGACCTGACGGGATTCGTCGCGGCGACATATCTGCGGGGCGTGCCGTTTCTGCAAGTTCCGACGACATTGTTGGCCCAGGTGGATTCCAGCGTCGGCGGCAAGGTCGCCGTGGACCATGCACTGGGGAAGAATCTGATCGGCGCTTTTTATCAGCCGCGCGGCGTGCTGATCGATCCGCAGGTTTTGATTTCTCTGCCGGAACGGGAGTTTGCTTCGGGGATGGCGGAAGTCATCAAATACGGCCTGATTTTTGATGCGGCTTTTTTGACGGAACTGCGCACGGATGCCTTGGCGGTCCTCGGCCGCGATCCGCAGCAAATGGAACGGATTGTAGCCCGCTGCTGCCGGATGAAGGCGGCTGTCGTCGAACGGGACGAGCAGGATGTCGGCGACCGGATGCTGTTGAATTTCGGCCACACGGCCGGACACGCCATTGAAACGGCGGGCGGGTTTGAGCGCTTTACCCATGGCGAGGGCGTGGCGCTGGGAATGCTGACGGCTACGCGGCTCAGCGAGCTGACCGGAATGATCCCGGCGGGAACGGTCGCTGAAGTGCGGTCGTTGCTCGAAACTTATGGATTGCCGGTGCATTGCGGCGGACTTCGGGCCAATGAGCTGATCCGGCGCATGGGAACAGATAAAAAAAGGGAAGCGGGAACGTTGCGCTGGGTGTTGCTGGAGAAGCCCGGCCGGGCCGTCATCCGGAAGGATGTTTCGCTGGAGTTTGTGGACGAGGCGTTGCAGGTCATTCTCTGAGTAGAGTAGAATATACATAAGTTGCCTTGGTGGTTTGTCGGAAAACGCTGTGATAAAAAGGAATGATTGATCTTGCAGATGAAGGTTCCCCACAAGAAATGGCAGATTATCGGTCTGGGCTTATTCCTCCTCATGATTGGCATTATCGCCTACAAAATCTATGCGAACATCTCCACCGGCAAGGAACGGGCCGCCCGGGCTCTGGCCGGCCGGACGGTGACGGTGGAAGCCGCGGCGGCGGGACGACGCGATCTGGCGCCGGTGTTCACCTTTTCCGCCAATCTGGAAGCCGTTTGGAGTACTGAGGTTTCGACGAAGGCCGACGGGCGCATCGACAAGTTGTTCGTCGAGGAAGGCGACCGGGTGACGGCGGGCATGGTGCTGGCGCGCCTGGATATGAATGAACTGGCGGCGCAGGTGATGCAGGCCGAGGGACAGGTTTTGCAGGCGCAGGCGACGCTCGAACAAAATGAGCTGAATTTCCAGCGGATGAATGCCTTATACCAACAGAACGCGGTTTCCGCCCACACCCTCGACAGCGCGCGAACGCAGCGTGATCTGGCAATGGGCGGGCTGCAGGCGGCTCGGGGCAATTTTCTTCTGCTCAAGGCGCGGCTCGATAACGCCAATATTTTGTCGCCGCTGACCGGCGTAGCGATCCGGCGCCATGTGCAGGCCGGCGCCTTCTCCAAAGCCGGGATCGCGATTTTCACGGTGGCCGATACTTCGACCCTGCTGGCGAAAGCGGTGGTCGGCGAAGCCCAGATTACCGAGCTGGCGTTGGGTAAATCCGTGAATGTCAAGGTGGATGCCCTGAAGGGGCAGGAATTCAAGGGAACCATCACCCGCCTGTCGCCGGCCGCATCGGTGCCGACCCGGACGTTCACGGCGGAAGTCAGCATTCCCAATCCGGAGGGGCTGATCAAGGTCGGAATGTTCGCCAACGCCGAAGTGGTTGGCCAGGAACGCAAGAATGTGTTGGCGGTTCCGGAAAGCGCCCTGGTGATGCGGGAAGATCAGAAAACTGTGTTCGTGGTTACCGAGGAAAACCGGGTCGTGCAAAAGGTGCTCAAACTCGGCGATGCCGCCGGCGGTTGGGTGGAAGTGCTCTCCGGATTGAAGGATGGCGAGAGAATCGTCGTGGCCGGGCAGCATAAACTGAAGGACGGGGCCTCCATTCGCCTTGGCGCGTCGGGAGGACAGGAAACCAAATGATCAAGCTGTTTATTCGCCGTCCGGTATTCACCACGATGTTGGTGATGCTGCTGGTGGTGTTCGGAGTTACTTCCTACCCCTCCCTGGGGATCGATTTGTATCCGGATGTCGATTTTCCGATCGTTACAGTCCGGATCACCTATACCGGCGCTTCGCCGGAGGAAATGGAAGGCCTCATCACCAAACCGGTCGAGGATGCCGTCAGTTCGGTGTCCGGCATCAAGACGCTTTCTTCGACGTCCCGTGAAGGGATTTCGGAGACGATCATCGAATTCGAGCTGGGCACGAACGCGAAAATGGCGGCCAATGACGTGCGCGAGAAAGTGGCTGGCGTACGGCGGCGACTGCCGGATGAAATCGACGAACCAGTCGTGCAGCGCCTGCTCGATGCGCATCCCGATCGGTGCGAACGGCCACAGGGTGTCGTCGAGGTCGAGGGTGATGGCGCGGACCGGAAACTTCACCGGTGCATTGTAGGGCTGGCGTCGCGCCGCGGTGTCAGCTG
>CAZRQI010000027.1:0-7728 GCA_964602025.1 uncultured Veillonellaceae bacterium | reverse complement strand
TATTACGGCCCAATCCATCATGACCTACAGTTTGGCGTCCGAAACCCGCGAACGCGGCGAGATCCGCAAGATCGCCGAAAACGTGGTCAAGGACGAGTTGCAGCGGATTGAGGGCGTCGCCGAAGTCAACGTTTATGGCTCGGGCAACCGCGAGATCCACGTCTATATCGATCCGGTCAAGCTGGAAGCGTTCAACGTGCCGTTCCAGTCGCTCTACGATATCGTCAACGCCTCCAACTACAATACTCCGGGAGGCCGCGTAAAATCGAACGGCAACGAGATCACCGTCCGGACATTGGGCAAATACAAGTCGGTCGAAGACATCGGCAAGATTGTCGTGTCGTCGCAACAGGGCCGGATCGTCCGGCTGTCCGATGTGGCAACGGTTGTCGACGGCTGGATGGAAGAACGGGTGTACGCCCGGACGAAAGGGACTCCCAGCGTGCTGGTATCCGTACAGAAACAGTCCGGCACCAACACCGTGAATGTGGCGGAAAAAGTCAAAAAGGAAATGGATCGTCTGCAGAAGTTGTTGCCGGCCGACGTCAAGGTTTCGATCGTTCGCGACAGTTCGGTCTATATTCGCGACAATGTTGACGACGTCAATACTTCCCTGATTTTCGGCAGCTTGCTGGCGGTACTCATTACCTACCTGTTTATTCGGGACTGGCGGGCGACGGTGGTGGCCGGCATTTCGATTCCGACTTCTATCGTGGCGACGTTCTTTCTGATGAAGGTGCAGGGATTTACGCTGAATAATATGTCGCTGCTGGCGCTGAGCCTGGCGGTCGGCATTTTGATCGACGACGCGATCGTGGTGGTGGAAAACATCGTCCGCCATATCGAAGAGGGGGCCACGCCGATGGAGGCGGCCGGCAACGGCACGAACGAAATCGCCCTGGCGGTGTTTGCGGCGACGTTGTCGCTCCTCGCGGTTTTCGTGCCAGTAGGAACGATGGGCGAAATCATCGGCCAGTTTTTTAAACAGTTTGGCCTGACGGTCGCCTTTGCCATTGGGTTTTCGATGTTTGTCGCCTTTACGATGGTGCCAACGATGTCGGCCTACTGGTTGAAGCCTATTGATCGCACCACCGTTCCGACGAACCCATTCGCTCGCGGCGTCAAGGTGGTTCTGGATAAGTGGGAACACTGGTTTATCGTGATGAGCGACGGCTATGTGGAGTTGCTGCGCTGGTGTCTGAAACGGCCGAAAAAAATTCTGGCTGTTTCGGCGCTGACGCTGTTTATCAATTTGATGCTGGTGCCATTTATTGGCTTCGAGTTTCAACCGACTTATGATTCCGGAGAGTTTAGCATCGCGATGTCCGCGCCGGCCGGAACTTCCATCGATAAGATGAAAGAACTTGTGGCGCCGGTGGAAAAGGAAGTGCTGGCGATTCCGGAACTGGACTCGGCCTATCTGCTGTTGGGATCGGGCCGTACGCCCCCCTATAAGGCCAGCATGGGGATCAAGCTGATTCCCAGCACCGAGCGGCGGCGGACCATGACCCAGATTACCGATGAATTGCGCACCAAGGTGCGCAATCACACCGGACTGAAGATCGGCGTTCAGATATCACAAATGTCCGGCCGCGGCGACGCCCGGCCGTTGCAAGTCGCCCTGCGCGGGCCGGATCTGACGCAGTTGACCGGCTATGTGCAGACATTGGCGGATCAGATGAAACAGATTCCCGGCACGGCCGATGTCGATTTTTCCAGTGAGCAATACGAGCCGGAAATCATCGTCAAGCTTGATCCCGTGCGGGCGGGCGAGGTCGGCATGGACCCGACGTCGGCCGGCAAAGTCATTCAGATTGCTTTTCTGGGGTTGGAAACCAAGAATCAATATACCGCCGGCGACAAGGATTACCTGATCCGGGTGCGGATGCCCGAACATCGGCGCCGGGATATCAACGATGTCGCCAATATGCGCATCTCCACCAAGACCGGTGCTTTCGTCCGGTTGGGCGACGTGGCGGATGTGACGCTGTCGTCGGGGCCGACCCAGATCGACCGTGAGGATCGGCAACGGCAGATTATCGTGTATTCGAACGCTGTCGGCGTGTCGGTCGGTGATCTGGTCACAAAGGTGCAGGAACTGATTCCGGGCCTGAACATGCCGCTCGGTTATTCGCACAAATTCGTCGGCCAGGCGAAGATGATGGCGGAATCGTTCGGCGAAATCGGCAAGGCGCTTGGGTTGGCGGTCATCCTGATCTATATGGTGCTCGCCGCCCAGTTTGAAAGTTACATCCATCCGCTGACGATCATGTTGTCACTGCCGTTCGCCTTCATCGGCGCGTTGCTGGGCTTATTGATGGGCGGCCATACCATCAACACGATGTCGCTGATCGGCATCATCCTGCTGATGGGGCTGGTCACCAAGACCTCGATTTTGCTGGTCGACCACACGATCCAGCTGCGGGAGGAAGGCGTGCCGATCATCGAGGCCCTGATTCGTTCCGGTTCGGTTCGGTTGCGTCCAATCCTGATGACGACCCTGTCGACTATCCTGGGCATGTTGCCGTTGGCCCTCGGACTCGGCGCCGGGGCGGAACTGCGCCAGTCGATGGCGGTCGCCGTCGTGGGCGGCTTGATCACTTCCTCGATCCTGACGCTGGTGGTGGTGCCGCTCGCCTACTACATGATCGACCGGTTCCAGGTCGGGCTGCGCAACAAAAAGATGACGAAAATTCACGCGGAATAATAAAATCGTGCCCCGCGTCATGCGCAAGGGGCGTCTGAATTGGGAAACGGAGTGAGAATATGGACCGGAAAGCGGTCATGGAAATTCTGGACGGATATAAGACCGGTGCGGTGAGTCAGGCGGAAGCCATCGAGAAACTGACGTTTGTTCCATTTGAAGACATGGAGGACATCAAGATCGATCATCATCGGGCGCTGCGCCAGGGATTCCCGGAAGTCGTATTTTGCCCGGGGAAAACGACGGAGCAGGTCGTCCGGGCGATGACCGAACTGGCCCGGGTGAGCCCGAATGTTCTGGCCAGCCGGGCGACGCCGGAAATCTATCGGGCGGTGCAGGAAGCGCTGCCGGATGTGCGTTACCACGAACGCGCCCGCATGGTGATTCTGGAACGGGAGCCGCTGCCGAAGGACGCGGACCGGTTTATCCTGGTGATGACGGCGGGAACCGGCGACGTGCCGGTGGCGGAAGAAGCGGCGGTGACGGCGGAAGTCATGGGCAACCGCGTCGAACGGGTGTTTGACGTGGGCGTGGCGGGGATTCACCGGTTGCTGGCCCAGGGCCCGCTGATGCGGCAGGCGAACGTGCTCGTCGTCGCGGCGGGGATGGAAGGCGCCCTGGCGAGCGTTGTCGGCGGCATGGTCGACAAACCGGTCATCGCCGTGCCGACCAGCATCGGTTATGGCGCGAATTTTCAGGGTCTGTCGGCGCTGCTCGCCATGCTCAACAGCTGCGCGGCGGGGGTTGCGGTCGTGAATATCGACAACGGTTTTGGCGCCGGCCGGTTGGCGGCGATCATCAACCGGTTGAGGTGAAGAAATTGAAGACTGCTTATTTGGACGCTTTTTCCGGGCTGAGTGGCAACATGTTCCTGGGAGCGCTGGTCGACGCCGGCGTGCCGGAAACGGCGCTGCGCGACGCCATTGCGAAGATCGACATCAAAGGTTTTGAACTGAAGATCGGCTCCGCCAACAAATGCGGCATCCAGGCCACCCATATCGATGTGGACCTGACGAGCCGGCATCATCATCGTGGATTGACGGACATTCTGAAACTGATCCGCGCGGCGAACCTTCCCGTTCCCGTGAAGGACAAAGCATGTCTCGTGTTCGAGCGGCTGGGGACGGCGGAAGCCAAAGTGCACGGGATGCCGGTAGAAAAGGTTCATTTCCACGAAGTGGGGGCGGTCGATGCGATCGTCGACATCGTGGGAACGGTATTCGGCTTTTACTATCTGGGAATCGAACAAATCTTTTCTTCCCCTTTGCGGGTGGGACGCGGCTTCGTGAAAGCCGCCCACGGCGTCATGCCGATCCCGGCCCCGGCGACGGCGGAACTGTTGCACGGGATTCCCTGGTATCCCGGCGACATCGACCGGGAACTGGTGACGCCTACGGGCGCGGCGCTGGTCGCGGAGTTGTGCAGCGGCTTCGGTGATCGTCCGTCCGGTTTTTTGGCGGAGAAGACGGCCTACGGGGCCGGTACCTGGGATCTGATCATTCCCAATGTGCTGCGGCTACAGATCGGCACGACGCCCGTGGAAAAAGACCGGGACAGCAAGTGGCTGCTCGAAGCCAATGTGGATGACAGCACGCCGGAAGTGATTTCCTATGTGATCGACAAATTGATGGCGGCCGGCGCGGTCGATGCCTGGATCACGCCGATCATCATGAAAAAGGGTCGGCCGGCGTTTCTCCTTGCCGCCCTGGCCGATGAGGCGTGTAAAGGAAAAGTGGAGGATGTCGTGTTCGCGGAGACTTCCAGCATCGGCGTCCGCTGGCAGGAAGTGCGGCGCACGGTGGCGGATCGCAGCATCGTGCCGGTCGTGACCGAATGGGGCTCTGTCGGGGTCAAGGTGGCCGAACGCAACGGGCAGGTCATCAACATCGCCCCGGAATTCGGCGACTGTCGGGCGTTGGCGGACAAAACCGGCGCACCGTTGAAAAAAATCTATCAGGCGGCGTTGAACGCATGGAGTGCTTTGAAGCGATGAATTCTTTCGCCGAATATGTCCAAAGTATTAAATCGAAGATCGTACAGGCCGGATTGCAGACGGGGGCGGAAAAACCGGTTCCCTATGGTCTGCGGATCGATGTGGCCGATGGCGAAGCTACGCTCCCCGTCACGCTGTACGAAGGAAAGAAGGGCTTTTCGCTGGTGATCGCCGGCAAGGCCGGCCCGCTGAAGGAGAAGGTGGAATGCCTGCTCCGGGGCGCGCCGCCGCCGGGGGCTGCATCTGACAAACCCTACGGCTTCGAGAATCTGACCGGGTACGAGGCCGGCTGGATCGGCACCGACGAGTCCGGCAAGGGCGACGTGTTCGGTCCGCTGGTGGTAGCGGCGGTGGCGGTGAATCCGGCGACGGTGGCGGAGTTGACGCGCATCGGCGTCAAGGATTGCAAACAGCTGTCCGACAAGAAGGCCGCCGAACTGGCCGGCAGGATTCGCCAGATCTGCGCCGGACACTTCCAGGAGCTGGTGCTGTTGCCGGAACGCTACAACAGCCTGTATGCGGCGATGAAGCGCGAAGGAAAGAACCTGAATCATCTGATGGCCTGGGCGCATGCCCGGGTGTTGGAAGATGTGCTGGAAAAAGCGCCCTGCCACTATGCGATCGCCGATCAGTTCGCCGATGTGCGGTTTGTGGAATCGCGATTAATGGCCCGCGGCAGGGCCATTGTTCTTGTCCAGAAACCGCGCGCCGAACAGAATATCGCCGTGGCGGCCGCGTCGGTGCTGGCCCGGGACAGTTTTTTGCGGAATCTGGCCCTGCTGTCGCAGCGTTATGGGCTGGAGTTCCCCAAAGGGGCAGGCAGTCAGGTGCAGGAGTTGATTCGGCGGTTTGTCGCCGCGCATGGCAAGGATGCCTTGACTGCGGTCGGAAAAACACATTTCAAAACGTTTGAAGGAGTATTGTAATCATGAAAGCAGTAGTATTGTTGTCCGGCGGACTGGATTCGACAGTATGCATGGCGGTGGCCCGCAGCCGCGGCTTTGAAGTATATCCGATCAGTTTCAACTATCAACAGCGGCATCAGCGCGAGATGGAGTGCGCCCGGCGCGTGGCCGAGCATTACCAGACGCCGCGCCATTTGGTGATCGACACGAATATGGCGGCGATCGGCGGCAGCGCCCTGACGGATCCGGCGCTGGGCGTTCCCGACGGCGATGTTTCTCGCCACGATATTCCCGTCACCTACGTGCCGGCCCGGAATCTGATTTTTCTCAGTTATGCCCTGGGCTATGCCGAGGTGATCGGCGCCGACCACATTTTTATCGGTGTAAACGCGCTGGACTATTCCGGCTACCCTGATTGCCGGCCGGAGTTTATCCGCCTGTTCCAGGAGTTGGCCAACTATTCCACGAAGGCGGCGACCGCCGACGGTCGGAAGATCGTCATCGATACGCCACTGCTGGAGTTGTCCAAGAAGGAGATCGTTCTGCTGGGCGCAAAGCTGGGCGCACCGCTGGAACTGACGACCAGTTGCTACCGGGGCGGCGAGGCGGCCTGCGGCGCTTGCGACAGCTGCCTGCTGCGACTCAAGGGGTTCGCGGAAGCGGGCCTGCGCGATCCTATACCGTATGCGGGGAGGGAGAATGCGTGAAGGATGTCCAAAGCCTGGCCGATGTCCGGGGGATTCCCATCCAAAAAGTGGGCGTCAACGATGTGCATTTGCCGTTTCTCATCAAAACCAAGGCCGGATCGTTCCAGTCCGTGTTGGCCCGGATTCGCCTGACGGTCGATTTGCCGCAGGAATACAAGGGAACCCACATGAGCCGGTTTATCGAGGTATTGAGCGACTGGAGCCAGAAACCGGTTTCCAACCGGGAAATGGAAGCCATGCTGCGTGACATCATGGGACGGCTCGGGGCCCAGCGGGCGCACATCGAGATCCGGTTCAAGTATTTCATCGAAAAAAAAGCGCCGGTCAGCGGCTTGACTAGCTTGCTCGACTATGACTGCATTTTCGATGGCAAGCTGACGCAAGACGGTCCGCTGGATTTCGTGCTCGGAGTGGAAGCGCCGTTTACTTCGTTATGCCCCTGCAGCCGCGAGATTTCTGATTATGGCGCGCACAACCAGCGGGGGGCGATGCGGGTCCGGATCAAATATGCTCCCGGCCGGTTCATCTGGATCGAAGACTTGGTGGAACTGATGGAGCGGCAGGGCAGTTCGCCGGTATATCCGCTGCTGAAGCGGGAAGATGAAAAATATGTGACGGAAAACGCCTATGACAATCCCAAGTTTATCGAGGATGTCCTGCGGGATCTCGTGCTGGCGCTGCGCAGCCAGGACGGCGCCGTCTGGTTCGAAGTGGAGTGCGAGAGCTTCGAGTCGATTCATAACCATAGCGCGTATGCGTATCACGCGGAAGACATCGGGGCCGCTGAATGAAGCGGCTGATCGTCAACGCCGATGATTTCGGCCTGCATGCGTCGGTGAACCGCGGGATCCGCGACGCCCACAGCGGCGGAATCGTGACCAGCACCAGCCTGATGGCGGGCGGGGCGGCGTTTGACGAGGCGCGGGCGATTGCGCGGGACTGCCCGGAGCTGGGAGTCGGCGTGCATCTGACGCTGGTCGGCGCCCGACCGGTGGCGCCGGCGTCGGCGGTGGCGTCGCTGGTGGACGGCGAAGGGAACTTCTGCGCGAGTTATCCGGTATTCCTGCGACGCTATCTGCAGGGGAGCATCAAGCGGGCCGAGGTGGAACAGGAACTGACGGCGCAGATTGAAAAGGTGACCCAGGCCGGCATCCGGCCGACCCATCTGGACAGTCACCAGCATCTGCATGTCGTGCCGGGAATCACCGGCATGGTGCTGGATCTGGCCCGGCGGTTCGCAATCGCCGCGGTTCGGATTCCGGCGGAGCCGCTGGGATTCTTTGGCGGAATGTCGCCTTCGGTCGGGCGGGTGGTTGGCCGAAGCGGACTGACGGTTCTGGCCGGACTGTTTCGGCGGCGGGCGCTGGCGGCGGGACTGAAAGCGCCGGATCATTTTTTCGGCATGCTGGCGGGCGGCCA
>CAZRQI010000026.1:0-17410 GCA_964602025.1 uncultured Veillonellaceae bacterium | reverse complement strand
ATGGCGACGACTTTTTCCATGCAGCGCGGCGGGCAGGTATACGGGGCATGCGGCCCCAACATCACGGTTATCCGGCCGTCAGCCGCACCATGGAAGTCGTTGAACAATTGTTCGTTTTCGGCGAACCGTTCCTCTTGACCCGGACCGTCGACCGCAATGAGACCGCGGGACAGCGACGCCCGCATGCCGGTCTCGACGCATGCCTTGGCCACTTGATCCATGAAAAAGTACATGTCGGCAAAAGCTGTCGTTCCCGAAGCCAGCATTTCAGCAATGGCCAGCTGCGTTCCCCAGTACACGTCTTCGGCTGTCAAGTTGGCTTCCGCCGGCCAGATCTTCTTTTGCAGCCAGTCCATCAGGGCCATGTCGTCGGCATAGCTGCGGAACAGAGTCATGGCCGCATGGGTATGAGCGTTTACCAAACCCGGGGTCGTCAGCTTATTTCCGCAATCGATTTTTTCTGCCGCTTCCCAATTCGGTGGCGCTTCGCCGCAGAACAGGATACGGCCGTTCTCGATGCCGATATCGCCGTCAACGACTTTGCCGGCTGGATTAAGGTAGCGTCCGGAATGCAGCAGCAATCTACTCATACGATCATCCCTTCCGTTTCAATTGACAATAGTTTTCCACGTAAAACCGGCGCATCCTATGAATGTCTTCTTCACTCAGGCGGCGGGCGCCGCCCAGTTGGCCGGCGATGGCGTGGATCTGCGCCGCTTTTTCGACCAATTCGGCGACTAGCAACGCTTCCGTCAGAGAAGGCCCGCAAGCAACCGCCCCGTGATTCGCCAGTAAAACCGCTGTCTTATCGCCAAGCGCGCGGACGGCGTTTTGGGCCAGTTCCGCCGTGCCCGGCAACGCATATTCGGCAACAGCCACTCCGCCGCCCACGACTTGCACCATTTCCTCCAGGCTGGGCGGAATCGTTTCGCCCGCTACGGCGCAAGCCGTTGCATAAATGCTGTGGGTGTGAACGACAGCCTGAATTTCATTGTGAGCTTGATAAATCGCCAAATGCAATGGCAATTCGGAGGAAGGGCGTACGCCTTCCAGAATATTACCGGCCAAATCGACAACGACGAGGTCGGTGGTCTGCAACTCGGGATACGGACGGCCCGATGGCGTGATCACGACCCGATTGTCCCGGTCGCCGCGACAACTGATGTTTCCCCAGGTTCCGGCAACCAGGCCCCGCTCGATCATTTGACGGCCGGCATCGATGACGGCCTGTTTGATTTCCGACAGACTTTGCATTTTGGTTACGCCTGATGGAGATAGTCGGTTTGGCAACTGGTTAATGCGTCGATTTTTATTCCCATTGCCGCTAATTTCAGGTGGGCGACCTGCAAATCCAGTTCGTGCGGCAAATTATGAACCTCATTGGTCATGGCGGCGTGATTTTTCAAGATATGCAACGCGGCCAGGGCTTGCATCGCAAAGGAAAGATCCATGATTTCCGTCGGATGGCCGTCGCCGGCCGCCAAATTGACCAGTCGGCCTTCCGCCAGCAAATAAATCTTTCGGCCATCGGCCAATTCAAATTCTTCGATATTTTTTCGCACGGTCCGGGTCGATTTGGCCAAGGTCGACAAATCGATCTTGTTGATTTCCACATCGAAGTGACCGGCATTCGCCATAATGGCGCCCGGTTTCATTCGTTCCAGGTGCTCCCGGCGGATGACGTCATTGCAGCCGGTCACCGTGACAAAGATGTCTCCCGCTTCCGCCGCCGCCAGCATCGGTAGAACCTGATATCCGTCAAAAACCGCTTCCGCCGCCTTGATCGGATTGATTTCGGTCACAATGACATGAGCGCCCAAACCACGGGCCCGCATCGCCACGCCTTTACCGCACCAGCCATAACCGGCGACAACGACGGTTTTACCGGCGATCGACAGATTGGTCGTTCGCATGATGCCGTCCCATACGGACTGGCCGGTACCGTAACGATTGTCGAACAAATGTTTGCAATCGGCGTCGTTCACCGAAATCATGGGGAATTTCAGGCGTCCCTGGGCCGCCAGCGCCCGCAGACGCAACACGCCGGTGGTGGTTTCTTCCGATCCGCCCATCACGTTGGCCGCCAGGTCGGCGCGTTCCCCATGCAGCAGGGAAACTAGGTCGCCGCCGTCGTCAATGATAATTTGCGGTTTGGTATCCAGGGCGTGATGCAAAAATTGATCATATTCCGCCGCCGTGGTATTGTACCAAGCGAACACCCCGACTCCGGATTCAGCCAGCGCCGCCGCCACATCGTCCTGCGTAGATAAGGGATTGCTGCCGGTGACCACTACATTGGCCCCCGCATTTTTCAATACCATGCAGAGATATGCTGTTTTGGCTTCCAAATGGACGGTCACAACCATGTTGATGCCGGCCAGCGGCTTGGTTTTCGTAAATTCCGCGTTCAGGGAATTCAGTACCGGCATATGCTCCATGACCCAGTGAATTTTGTCCCATCCCTGCGGCGCAAGTTTCGGATCCCGGATAATTGATTTCATTTTTTTTCCCCCTCAGAATGTTTCGTGGCCAATTTGGCGATGGACAGATCATAAGGCGCTTTCAGAATCCCGGCTTCGGTAATGATCGCCGTTACCAATTTCGCCGGAGTTACGTCGAACGCCGGATTGAAAGCCTGGATTCCATATGGCGCGGTGCGGACTCCGCCATACTGGAAGATTTCATCGTGATGGCGTTCCTCGATCGGGATGCCGGAACCATCCGGTAATGAAAAATCAAAAGTCGACAATGGGGCCGCGACATAAAACGGGATGTCATGCGCCTGAGCCAATACGGCTAACCCATAGGTGCCGATTTTATTGGCGACATCGCCATTGCGGGCGATGCGGTCGGCGCCGACGATCACCGCCTGGACCCGGCCGGTTTTCATGACCCAGGCGGCCATGTTGTCGGTAATCAAGGTGACAGGAATCCCCTGCCGCGACAGTTCAAAAGCAGTCAGGCGGGCGCCTTGCAACAACGGACGGGTTTCATCGGCATAGACGCCGGTCACGTTTCCGTCGAGCCAGGCCTGATGAATGACGCCGAGCGCGGTGCCAACGGCGACAGTCGCCAGAGCTCCGGCATTGCAATGCGTCAGGATCGTTGTCGGTTGACTGAACAACGCAGCGCCAAAAAGGGAAATTTTTTCATTCATGGCCCGGTCGTCGCGAGCGATGGTTTCCGCCTCTGCTTCCAGCCGACGGAGAAGTTCCGCGTCCGAACCCTGTTCCCCCGCTTCCTGGCAGACGTTCATCAGGCGGCGGAGCGCCCAGGACAGGTTCACCGCCGTGGGACGGGTTGCATTTAATTCCGCGGCGATTCCGGGCAGTTCAGTACGCAGGGATTTCCCGGACCGCACCAGTTCCATGGCGCCCAGAACCAGGCCAAACGCGGCTGCCGCCCCAATGGCGGGAGCGCCTCTCACTTCCAGCCGCCGGATGGCTTCCGCAACTCTGCGGTAATCATGGCAGTCAATGAAAGATTCCATTAATGGCAGGCGAGTTTGATCCAACAGAACCAATACTCCGTTTTCCCAACGCAAAGATGCTGTCATGCTCATATCAGAGTTTGAACCCGCCGAATTCACGCAACGCATGCGGGCAGGAACAATCATCCGTCCGGGTCGCGATAAGAATGGTTTGTTTCAACAAAGCCCGAATGTTGGCGGCATTTTGTTTCATGGTGTCAACCACTTCGGCATGGGTCAACGGCGTTGAACTGATGCCAGCGGCAAAATTGGTAACCATGGAAACCGTTGCGTAACAGATTTCCGCTTCCCGCGCCAGTACGGCTTCCGGAACACCGGTCATTCCCACCAGATCACCGCCCAGCATTGCATAGGCTTTGATTTCTGCCGCCGTTTCAAACCGGGGGCCCTCGGTGCAGACATAACAACCGCTTCCATGCAGCATCAATTCCAGCTTCGCGGCGGCGGCGGCGATCGACTGCCGCAGGGTCGGACAATAAGGGGAAGTCATGTCCACATGCACGACGCCCCGATCACCTCCCTCATAAAAGGTAGGAATCCGGAGTTTGGTAAAATCGAGAAATTGATCCGGCACTACAATATCGCCCGGTTTCATGGCCGCATTTAACGACCCGACAGCCGTAGTCGCGAGTATTTGCTGCACGCCCAGCTTTTTTAGCGCCCAAATATTAGCCCGATAATTGATCAAATGCGGTGGAATGGAATGATGGCGACCATGTCGCGGAATAAAGGCAACCGGCCGGCCTTCCAGCAGCCCGGTCTGGCAAGATACTTCGCCATAGGGCGTATCGACAACAACGGTGGAAACCTGGTCCAGCACGGCGGGATCATAGACTCCCGTACCGCCGATGACGGCAAGCGACGGTTTGATGCTCAACTTCGCGCCTCCTTCTGCTCCGCAAAAACGATCTTCAGCAAATCAGACATGGTTTCCAGAATATAGTCGGGATTGACGGCGATCAGTTCTTCCCAGGGAACGTGGGTCCAACGCACGGCGGCTGTTTTCACGCCGGCGCCCTTCCCGCTCAGCAAATCATGGGCGCTATCGCCGACCATAATGCATTCACTGGCGTCGAGGCGGGTTTGTTGCAGCGCCGTCAGCACCGGTTCGGGCTCGGGCTTGTGGCGAACGGTTTCATCGACGCCGATAACCGTTGAGAAATATTGCTCGATGCCGAACAGCTTCAAGCCCCGTCGGGCCATGACCGAAGTTTTGGATGTGACGATCGCCAGTTTCACGCCGGCGGCATGTAAAGTGCGGATGGTTTCCTGTACGTTTTCAAAAATGCCGGCCAACTGATCGTGATGAATATGATTGAAGGCACGATAGGTCGCGATCACGGCATCCTCTTCGCCAGGCGCCAATACTTCCATGGCGGCCCGCAGAGGTTTTCCCATGTAGGGCTGGATGTCCTGCAAAGTGATTTCGCGTTGATAATGGATTTGAAAAGCGTGTTGAAATGACTTGACGATGAGAGGCGTGGTGTCCAGCAATGTGCCGTCAAGATCAAAAAAAACTCCCCGAAAAATAGGCAAACTCACGCAATGTTCCATCCTTTATTAAAAGCTTCCTGATTGGCGGTTACAAATGCCGCTGGGCTTTTGGCCGCGATCGCATCGAGCCATAACTCGCGGGCCATGGGCAAACGGTTGGCCAGCATTCCCAGCAATACGATATTGACTGCTTTGGGATTGCCGGACTGGGCGGCAATGGCGGGGGCATCGACCCGAACGGTCTGGACGCCGGCCCTGTCCATTCGGTCAAAAACATCGGCAGGGTATTTGGCGGCGCCGATGATGACGGGCATGGGCGAAATCTTCTGCTCGTTCACGATGACGAGGCCGTTCGGTTTTAAAAATCCTATCCACCGCAGCGCCTCCAATTGCTCGAAGGCCACAATGAGATCCGCCTCGCCTTTTTCAATCAGCGGCGATATCACCTGATCGCCGATCCGGACATAGGTAACGACGCTGCCGCCGCGTTGGGCCATACCATGGACTTCCGACTGCTTGACCGACAGACCGCTTTTCTCCGCGACTTCGCCAATCACTTTCCCGGCGAACAGGGTTCCCTGTCCACCGACGCCGACAATCAGAACATTAATGGTGTCCGTCATTTTTCCCCACCTGCCTTCTGGATCGCCTGGAATTTGCAAACCTGTTGGCACACGCCGCACCCGGTGCACATTTTGGTTTCGATGCGTATCTTGCCGTCCTTCAGTTCGATCGCCGGACAGCCGATTTTCAGACAAGAGCGGCAGAGTTTGCAGGCGTCGGCGTCTATCCAATATGATTCGCGAACGGGATTGCGCAGGATCAACATGCAGGGGCGACGGGCAATAATGACCGCCGGCTCACGGGCGGCCAGCGCTTCCCGTAGCGCCGCAGCTGTTTCTTCGAGGTTGTATGCGTCAACAATCCACAGTTTTTTGACGCCGCAGGCGCGCACGATTTCTTCAATACTGACCTGCGGAGCCGGTTTGCCGGAAATGTCGAAACCGGTAGCGGGGTTTTGCTGATGGCCGGTCATGCCGGTAATGCTGTTGTCCAGAATTACGACCGTAACTGGGCCTTTGTTGTAGACCACATCGATCAAGCCGGTGATGCCCGAGTGCAAAAATGTCGAATCGCCGATGGTGGCGACGATTTTCTTATCCGGCATGACTTTGGAAAACCCCAGGGCATTCGGAATGCTGGCGCCCATGTCGATGCAGGTGTCGCCCGCGCTTAGCGGCGGCATGTATCCCAATGAATAACAACCGATGTCGCTGGTGATGATGTCCGCCATTTTTGCGACGACGGAGAACACTCCCCGATGCGGGCAACCGGCGCATAATACCGGCGGCCGGCCCGGCACTTCCGAACAATCCACGGTTAATAGCGGCAACCGGATTCCCAACAGTTTTTCACGGATAATCGCCACGCTTAATTCGCCGATGCGGGGAAAAATCTCTTTGCCCTTAACCGGCAAGCCCAAGGCTTTGATCTGTTCTTCGAGGAACGGTTCCCCTTCTTCGATTATATAGACCTGGCTGTGGTTGGCGATGAAATCCCGGATCAATCCTTCCGGCAATGGCCAGGTCAAGCTGAGTTTCAGGTATGTGGCCCGGTCGCCGAGTGCTTCCCGGGCGTACAGATAACCGGGACCGCTGGTAATGACCGCAAATTCTTTGCCGTCGCCTTCCACGCGATTGCCGGGAAAGCTATTCGCATATTTGGACAGACGCAACACCCGGTCTTCGATGATCGGGCGTTTTGGCCGTTGATTCGCCGGTACCACGAAATATTTCGCGGGGTCCTTTTTATAGGGTTTAACCGGTACTTCCACTCGTTCCTGCAATTCCACGAGGCTTTTGGAATGGGAAATCCGGGTGGTGGTCCGCAGCATGACCGGAGTATCAAACAATTCGCTGATTTCCAGGGCGGCTGCGACAAAATCTTTGGCTTCTTGACTGTCGGTAGGCTCCAACAGGGCAATCTTCATGAATTTGGCGTAATAACGGTTGTCCTGTTCATCCTGGGAACTGTGCATGCCGGGATCATCGGCGGAAACCAGAACAAACCCGCCGCTTACTCCATTGTAGCCCGCTGTGAACAAGGGATCGGCCGCGACATTCACCCCGACATGCTTCATCGCGGCAAGGACGCGGGCGCCGGCGATCGAAGCGCCCTGCGCCACTTCCACGGCAACTTTTTCATTGGTGGACCATTGTGCGTTGATTTCCGGATATTGGGCGATGTTTTCCAAAATTTCCGTACTCGGTGTTCCCGGATAGGCGCAGGCGACACGAACGCCTGCTTCATAGGCTCCCCGGGCAATTGCCTCATTGCCGGTCAACAATTTTTTGATAACGTTCACCCTCTTTTCACGAAAGTGGAATTTTAAGCCCAAATTTTTTATTTTCTCGAAAAACTTAAAAAATCCTGCTATTCGAATCGTTCCATTGCTGTAGATTTTTTAGAAGGCTATAATCGGTCAGATCAAAATGGATCGGTGTCAGGGAGATTTGATTGGAGCGGATAGCGGCTACATCGGTATCACCGGGGTTCGGCGTTTCCACGGGGGTTCCCGCCATCCAGTAATAGATGCGCCCACGCGGGTCCATCCTTCTTTCGAAAGCGTTTTCATATTCAATGATTCCCAGTCGGGTGACGGTCACGCCGCGAATATCAGTCGCGGGAACGGGCGGAACATTGATGTTGATCAGGCTGAAAGCCGGGAACGTCTTGTCAATGATTTGCTGCACAACACTACGACAAAAGGCGGCCGCCGGACCGAAATCTGGCTCGGCGTCCGTGGCCAGGGAAATGGCGATGGCCGGAATCCCGTGCATTGCCCCTTCCACAGCGGCGCTGACCGTGCCGGAATACAAGACATCGGTTGCCAGGTTTGGACCGTGATTGATCCCAGAGATCACCAAGTCAGGCTTCTCCGTCATCAAAGTGTCCAGCGCAATTTTGACGCTGTCGGCCGGAGTGCCGCCAATTCGCCAACCGGTGATCCGGGAATCTTCAAAAGGTTGTTTATTGACCCAGATGGGATGATAGACCGTGATGGAATGTCCGGTGGCGCTTTGTTGCTGGCTTGGCGCGGCTACGATAATTTCAGCGATTGTTTTTAGTTGCTCCCAAAGCGCCTGGATTCCCGGCGCCCGGATGCCGTCGTCGTTTGTCAGTAATATGCGCAATTTTTGTCCCTGCCTTTTTGATTTTTGTTTTCAAAGCTGTCCCATAAGTTTATGGGTCTGCGGAATCACCCGTACATTCCTGAGCTTTGCCAAGGCCAGTTCCTGCCACCGCAAGACCTGCTCCGGAACTACCGGAGTGACGCCGTTGACCGGTGTGACGGGCTGGAGAATCAGGGGAATTGCGGGATCGATGTTGCAAATCAAAGCAACGGCTTGCTCCAGTTCGCTCGAGGATGTTCGCCCGCTCAGCACGATTTTGACAAAGACTTCGCGTTGACAGGCCACCTTTAAAAATTCAGCATGTTCTTGCCAATAGGCTTGATTTTTTGGCAATTCGCTGGGGAGTTTAAAATCCATGGAAACGATGTCGATGTGTTGAATAACTTGCGCTAATGCCGTCGGCAGGGTTCCGTTGGTTTCCAGATATAGCCGGACACCTTTGCTTCGCAACGACGACAATGCGGCAACCGCCTGGGGCTGCAGCAATGGTTCGCCGCCGGTCAGACTGATGGAATGATGCGGGGTGCGGCAAAGATTAGCGACGGTATCATACAGCTCGGCAGCTGCAACGGGATTCGTAATGGAGCCGAATAACCTGCTTCCCGCTTCCGTTTCAACGCGGGCCGCCGCCGGAACCTCAAACGAGTCCCGGGTATCGCAATACCGGCAGGAAAGATTGCAGCCGGCCAAGCGAACGAACACTTGCCGGCAGCCTACAAATAGTCCTTCTCCCTGAATCGAAGAAAAGATTTCCACTAAATTTATGGGTGTAACAAGTTCCTGCATGGGCATCACGCTTCCGGAATGTAAGAGGCGCAGGACCGGGGGGATTCCCATACTCTTACGGCGTAAACCTTTACCCGGTCGGAAAAGGCCGGGTTGTTGGCAAGAGTGTCATACACATATTTGGCGATATGTTCGGCGGTTGGCGGCAGCGATGAAAACGCCGGCGTTTCGTTCAGGTAATAATGATCCAGCGTTGACAGGACCTCCGCCACATGGGATTTCAGAACCTTGAAATCCATCAACAGGCCCGAGGAATCCAGAGCCGATCCCCGTACAGATACTTCCACCTTCCAGTTGTGGCCATGCAGACGGCAGCATTTTCCTTCGTAATCTGGCAATCGGTGCGCCGCTTCAAACTCTTCGATAATGGTCAGCTCAAACATCTGATTTCTCCATTCGCAATGAAATGCAAAAAGTGAGCCATGCACTCACCTTTCATTTGCCGCCTGTTTGGTTAGCATATTTTCTTTTGGAAATGTTCCCAGAACCTCCTGGTAACTCAGGCTCCGCGAGTGCGGCGTATGGCTCCAGTTCTTGTCATGCCGCTGTTGGTAACCGATGAAGGTAACCGGCACCCAACTGTAAATAAATACGGGATAAAGCAGCATGTAGAACCAGGATTTCAGCGGCGCCCGGATTTTGGTCAGCACAATGAGCGGGAAAATATATTGACCGACGGCGACCACCGCCCACACTTCCCCGGGAAGAATCGTGTAGAGAATGTTGGTGTAAAAAGGAACGTGTTGATGAATCATACTTAAAAGAACAAACAAGGTTGATAGGATAAGAAAATGCGGTTGAAACAAATGCAGGATTCCATCCAACAGACGGATATCCCGACGCCGGATTCCTTCCGCAAACAAACGCGGAATAAATCGGGCGGCAACGTCAAAATGACCCTGCGCCCAGCGTTTGCGCTGATTCCAGGATTGCATGAAAGTCAGCGGTTTTTCGTCGTATACGACCGCATCATGCGCCCACGAAGTCGGAATCCCTTCCAACAGACATTTCATCGTAAATTCCAGATCCTCGGTCAGGCAGGTCGCTCCCCAACCGTGCCGTTTCAGCAACTCGGCGGAAATCACCATGCCGGTGCCGCCCAGACAGCTGCTCAAGCCGATATTGTACTTTGCCAGATGCCAGATGTGGTCAACAACCCAGAAGCAAATGGCGAAGGTGCCGGCAACCCAGGTGTCGGTGGGGTTTTTGGCGTCAAGATAACCCTGGATGACAAGCTCGCCATTCAGAAGATGGTGGTTCATGACCCGGAGAAATTGCGGATCAACCAGATTGTCGGCGTCAAAGACCGCAATGGCGTCATACTGGCGATCCAACGCGAACAATCGGGCAAATCCCCATTCCATGGCAAAGCCTTTGCCGCGATTCTCGGGATCGAAACGTTCCATCACAATCGCGCCGGCGTTCCGGGCGACGATTGCAGTTTTATCGGTGCAGTTGTCGGCAATGACATACACATCGAACAATTGTCGGGGGTAATCCATGATTTTGAAATTATCGATCAACTGGCCGATGACATTTTCTTCATTATGGGCGGCGACCAGCACGGCGAATCTTTTTTGCGGATCGGCCGTGATCTTTTTGGGGGCACGGAACAAACCGAAAAACGCCAATACGAAATAGTACAGCGTAAAGAACACGACAATCAATTGTACGGGAATCATGATGAGATCCAAAGGAAAATTCATTTAGGATGTCCTTTCTAATACCTACCTATTTGCTTATCGCGAATAAACTGTTGATTAGTCCGAAAAGCATAAACGTAAAAAACGGGGCAAACAACCAACTAGCTGGAAAATGGAACACCATCGCGATTACGATCATCAGCGTGACCACCACCGGCGCGGGTTTGATTTTTTCGCCGTGGCCTTTAAAGTCCGGATATTTCACCTTGCTGACCATCAGAAAACCGACAAATACGACAAACCCGACAAACAACCATCCCGTCAACAGTTGCGGAATCATCGTGACGGTTGCCACCAAGGCTCCGCCGCAGGGAATCGGCAATCCCATGAAATATCCCTTGACCGTTGAGACATTCACGTTGAAGCGCGCCAGGCGAAAGGCGCCGCAACAGGCAAAAAATGCCGCAACTGCGTACCCGACCCACCCAAAGTCTTTTAAAGCGAACATGTATGCCATCGCCGCCGGAGCAACGCCAAAAGAACCCAGGTCGCACAAGGAATCCAGCTCTTTGCCGAACTCCCCGCTTACGCCAAAATAGCGGGCGGCGCGTCCGTCAAGACTGTCGGCGGCGAGGGCGGCAACCACAAAATACGCCGCAAGCGTGAAATCACCGTGAAACACGGTCAACACGGCGAATACGCCAAATACAAGATTCATGGCTGTAAACGCATTGGGAATCCAGGCTTTGCTCAAGATGGAATCCTCCCTATTATCGTTACCCCGGCCCGCACGCGCTGCCCTTTATGAACCAGGATATCCACATTGTTCGGCACAATCAGTTCCGTGCAGGAACCAAATTTGATCATCCCGTAAAGTTGCCCCTGGGAAAGATCCGTACCCAAAGTGACCCAGGAAACGATGCGCCGGGCCAGAATGCCGGCGATTTGCGTGACCAGGATCCGGCAGTGTTCGGATTCAATACCGATGGCGTGCCGCTCGTTTTCCCAGGCCGCGATTGCCTTATAGGCCGGCCGGAATCGTCCGCAGATGTATTGTTGAAATTTGATCGTTCCTTCCATGGGGCTGCGGTTGACATGCACGTCAAACGGGGAAAGGAAAATCGTAACTTTTTTCCCATCCTCACCGAGATATTCATCGTCATGGACCTCGGTAATACTCATGACTTTTCCATCAGCTGGCGAAAGCAAATGAAAAGGATTGTAGTCCACCTTTCGGGGAGGGTTGCGGAAAAAATAAGTGAAAAAACAACATACAATGGCGGGTAATATCGCCCAATAAACATTCACGACCGCCGCCACCAAGGCTGTGACGCAAATCATGATGCCGATAAAAGGCCAGCCTTCTTTCACAATCGGGAAAGCCGTCATCTATTCGCCTCCAACCTTTTCGTATTCGTTAAGCAGCAGAATAAAAGCAAGTGTGGCCACTTGCTCTTATCAATTTCACAATCATTATAAACCATTGGTCATCGGGTTGTCCATGAGGCCAGCAGAACTCTCAAGGCGAATTTCGGCAGGGCCAGCATGCGAACCAGTCGGCTGGGTTGGCGGACCAGACGATAGGACCATTCCAACCCCGCTCTTTGCATCCAAACTGGCGCCCGTCTCACTTTTCCAGCCATGACGTCAAGAGTTCCACCGATGCCGATAGCGACCGGAACCTGAAGTTGGTCCAGATTTTTCCGCAGCCATTTTTCCTGCTTGGGAACGCCAAGGGCGCAGAGCAGGATGTCCGGTCGGGCTTCCCGGACCAACTGCGTAATCGTTTGATCTTCCGGTGCGAAATAACCGTCATGGATTCCCACCGTGATCAATCCCGGGTGGCGTTGCGCCGCAGTTTTTGCCGCCGTTTCAGCGACTCCCGGCGCAGCGCCCAGCCAGAAAATTCGGTATCCGGAAATGGCGGCCCGGGCCAGAAGTTCTTGTGTCAAGTCGAATCCAGCCACCCGCTCCGGCACTCCCGATCCCAAACGCTTCGCCGCCCAAACGACTCCGGCCCCGTCAGCCAGAACCAAATCGGCGGAATTGAGGATATCGGCCAGGAGCTGATCTTCTTGCGCCAGCATTACCATTTCCGCATTCGCAGTCGCTACCAGACGGGGCCGGCGTTCGCGTATAAAGGTTTCGACCCGGTTAAGGGCCTCTGTCATTGTCACGACGTCGACCCTGATTCCCAGAATATTTTCCTGAACCCTGTTCATGCTTGCCAATGTCCTGATTACAGACTATAGTTCGGCGATTCTTTGGTGATGGTTACATCATGGGGATGGCTTTCCTTCAGACCGGCGGAGGTGACCCGGATGAAGCGCGTGTTACTCATCAGTTCCTCAATGTTTTTTACACCGCAATAGCCCATGCCGGCGCGCAAGCCACCCAGCAGTTGATAGATCGTATCCGCAACCGCTCCTTTAAAAGGCACCCTGCCTTCAATGCCTTCGGGCACCAATTTTTCAGCGTTTTCCTGGAAATATCGGTCTTTGCTTCCCAACGCCATGGCGCTGAGAGAACCCATGCCGCGGTATTCTTTAAAACTGCGGCCCTGAAAAATGACCGTTTCGCCAGGGCTTTCCTCGGTGCCGGCCAGCAGGCTGCCGACCATGACCACATTCCCGCCGGCGGCGATGGCTTTTGTGATATCGCCGGAATATTTGATCCCGCCGTCGGCGATCACGGGAACGCCGAACGGTTTGGCGGCTTGGGCGCAATTATAGATAGCCGTGATCTGGGGTACGCCGATGCCGGCAATGACCCGTGTAGTACAGATGGAACCCGGACCCATGCCGACTTTTACGGCGTCGACACCCGCTTCGATCAGAGCTGTCGTTGCCTGCGAGGTGGCAATATTGCCGGCGATCAGTTCAATGGCAGGATAAGACTGCTTAATCTTGCGGATGGCTTCCAGTACACCCTTCGAATGTCCATGCGCCGTATCTACGACGATGATATCCACTTTGGCCTTGACCAGCGCATCCAAACGGTCCATCAAATCGGCGCCCACACCGACGGCGGCGGCGGCCAGTAAACGACCTTTGCCGTCTTTAGCGGAATTGGGATATTTTTGCGCCTTTTCAATATCCTTGATCGTGATCAGGCCTTTTAAGTTGCCGTCGGCATCGATTAACGGCAATTTTTCGATTCGGTGTTTGCCCAGAATTTTTTTCGCATCTTCCAGGGAAGTGCCGACTGGCGCGGTGATCAGATGTTCCCGGGTCATACAGTCGCTGATCCGCTGGGTCAGATCCGTTTCGAACCGGAGATCGCGGTTGGTGATAATTCCAATCAACTTGCCGTTTTCCGTGATCGGCACCCCGGAAATCCGGTATCTCTCCATTAAATTATGCGCATCCTGCAGGCGATTCTCCGGGCCGAGGAAAATCGGATCCACAATAATGCCATGTTCCGAGCGTTTAACCTTGTCGACCTCTTCGGCTTGGCGTTCGATGCTCATGTTTTTGTGAATAATGCCCAGCCCGCCCTCGCGCGCCATGGCGATGGCCATTCTGGCTTCCGTGACGGTATCCATCCCCGAACTGATAATCGGAATATTTAACCGGATATTGCGCGTAAGATTTGTGGAAATCTCCACATCTTTTGGCAAAACTTCCGAATGATCAGGGACCAGAAGCACATCATCAAACGTCAGCGCTTCCGGGCCAAACTTCTCATCAATCATGCGGCAACCCCCCTCTAATTATTTTAAATAGTATATCACAACCAAATTCCGGTATCTAGGGCAATGCCATAAATATACCAAGGAATATTTTTGGGTTAACGCAAACTTAACGTTTTTGGCAAGGGTTTGCTCCAAAACCGTCGAATTATACAATAATGGAATAAGGAGGCTGACGCATTTGGCCAAAAAAAATAGCCCCCGTCTATTTGCGATCATTCATATCGGCTCCGAACAGATTACCTTCCAAATCAGCGAGTTTTCCGATTTGAATGACCTTCATGTCATCGAACGAACGTCCCGGGAAGTTTTTTTGGGGGAAGAAACCTTTAAAACCGGCCGGATCAGCTTTACCACATCGGGACAGCTGTGTGCGTTGCTGCGCGGATATAAGCGTCTGATGACCGAATATGGCGTGCGGGATTATCGGGTGATTGCCACGACCGCCTTGCGCGAAGCCGAAAATCAACATTATATTGTCGATCAGATCCGAATCCGAACCGGATTTGAACTGGAAGTCGTCGACATGTTGCAAGAGATTTTCTTCAAGTATGCCGCGCTCTATCACATGATCCGCAAGCATCAAATCGAACGATCCGACGAAGCGCTGCTGTTTGTGGACATTTCTTCCGGTGGACTGGGATTTACGCTGCTTAAAAATGGAGTCATTCACTATCAGCAAAATATCCATATCGGTGCGGTTCGAATCAAAGAGAGCTTTGACAAGAACGAACGGGATTCGATTCATTTTCACCAGGCATTGTCCGAGTATATATACAGTTCGATCGAATCGGTAAAATCCGGACTATCCCAACACTCCATAAAATACATCGTGACCTCGGGCAATGAAAACCACCTGTTGCTCCAAATGCTTGGCCGTGGCGCCGCCGATGGACTGACCTGCGTAAGCCGCCGGGAGTTTCAGTCCCTCTACGAGAATGTTCAGGGTCAGAATCTTCCCCAACTGATGAAAACCTACCGGTTAAGCGAAAATAAAGCGGAGATGGCTTTACCGACCATCGTGCTCTATAATCAGATCTTATCCATTACCAACGCGCCGGAAATCATTTTCCCCGACGCGCAGTTGGTTGATGGGGTTACGTTGTTGCATGCGGCGGAAAAGGTTGACGATACGCTCATTACCACGTTGGAGCAGCAAGTTTTGTCACTCGTTCGCAATATTGGCGTTAAATATTGTTATGAACGCCCTCATTCCGAAGCAGTGGAAGAAGGATCGCTGAAAATTTTTGACGCCATGGCATCCCTGCATGGGATGCAGCGCCGCGACCGACTGCTGTTACAGGTGGCGGCGATTCTCCACGACATCGGTAAATTCGTCAATTTGCGACGGCACTACTTCTATTCCTATCGTCTCATTCTGTCCTCCGACATTATCGGTTTTACCGAACAAGAAAAGGCCGTGATCGCCAACATTGCCCATTATCATTCCAAAGGAACTCCTTCTGACATGGATTCGAACTTTGCCCGTCTTGGCAAGGAAGAAAAAGTCAAAGTGGCCAAGTTGGCCTCCATGATTCGCCTGGCCGATGCAATTGACCGAAGCCACCGCCAAAAAGCCTCCTCTTATGATATACGACTGCATGGCGATAATTTGGAAGTGATCGTACTGCCATTGGAGGATTTTTCTTTGGAACAATGGACCTTTGATGACAAGGCCGATTTTTTCGAGCATGTTCACGGTGTCAAACCGGTTATGATCCTAAAATTTGGAGGCGCGTATGGAGTTTGACAGACCGGAATACTACCTGAATCGGGAATTGAGCTGGTTGAAATTCAACGAACGGGTTCTGGGCGAAGCAGCGGTGGCCGCCACTCCCCTGCTGGAACGTCTGAAATTTATTGCCATCGCCAGTTCCAATCTGGATGAATTTTTCATGGTGCGAGTCGGCACATTGAAGAACCAACAGGAAGAATCCCCGGATTGGCTTGACGCTGCAGGAATGTCCCCGGCCCAGCAACTTTCGGAGATCGCCAAATCAGCTCATAAACAGGTAAAGCAGCAATATCGCCTGCTTAAAGAATTAAGGCGAAAATTGGAAGCCGAGCAGATGGTGTTTCTCAACGCCGAAAATCTGCCAGTTGTTTCCGCCGAGTGGATCCGCAAGTATTTCGAGAGCACGATTGCACCGGTATTAACTCCTTTGGCGGTTGACGCGAGCCACCCTTTTCCTTTTTTATCGAACCGAAGCCTGAATCTGGGCGTAACGCTTCTGGACAAAACGGGGGAAGCAAATATTGCCGTGATCCAGGTTCCCAGCGTTTTGCCCCGTTTGCTGGAAATCCCGACGGAAAAAGGCAAACGGTGCTTTGTCTTTTTGGAAGATGTGATCCGCCTATATTGCCGGAAACTTTTTCATGGATATAAGATTAAAAATGTCGTACCCTTTCGGATTACCCGAAACGCCGATTTTCTCATTGATGAAGAAGAAGCGGACGATCTGTTGCTGGAGGTTGAGCGATCCCTGCGGCAACGCAAGCGCGGGCGGGCGGTCCGTTTGGAGATCGGCGCCGTCGACAACAAATCCCTGAAGAAGTTTCTGCTTGCCGAACTTCGGATATCCGAGGATGATTTGTATGAAATCCATGGTCCGCTGGATTTGACCTGCTTCAATAAATTCGCCGACATCACCGGCGTGGATCATTTGCGGCAGGCGCCGCTGCAGCCCCAACGCCCTTTGGATTTGCTGTACCAGGATAATCTGTTCGATGCGATTCGGGAACGGGATCTATTGCTGCATCATCCGTATGAATCGTTCCGCCCGGTTGTCGAATTCGTCCGCCAGGCGGCCGAAGATCCGGATGTTTTGGCGATCAAGCAAACTCTATACCGTGTCAGCGGCAACTCCCCCATTGTCCGGGCTCTGGCCCAGGCGGCGGAAAACGGCAAGCAGGTCACGGTCGTGGTCGAGATCATGGCGCGATTTGACGAAGAAAACAATATCTTATGGGCCCGGCGCCTGGAAGAGGCCGGGTGTCATGTAATTTACGGCCTGGTTGGGTTGAAAACCCATGCGAAAATGTGTCTCGTCGTCCGGCGGGAAAACGGCGGAATCCGGCGCTATGTGCATATGGGCACCGGCAATTATAATGA
>CAZRQI010000025.1:0-17813 GCA_964602025.1 uncultured Veillonellaceae bacterium | reverse complement strand
CTGGCGCGCTATCTGGCCGCAAATGCCTATTCCCTGCTGGTCACGGACTTCGACCCCCTGAAGATCAAGAAGCAATGGAAGACGGAGCTGCTGTCAAAAACTCAGCTCCCCGTCGACGAAGTCGATGCCCACAACATCGTTCCCTGTTGGGAAGCCTCGCCAAAGCAAGAGTTTGGCGCGTACACCCTGCGCCCGAAGCTGCATCGCCGCCTGCCGGAATTCACGGAGTCATTTCCGGAATTACTCCGGCATCCTTTTGGCGGGACTGTCGACCCGGCCGCCGCCGATTGGCGGAGCGCCTGGAAAACGCTTAACCTGCCGGAACCGCCCGCGCACGGCTACCGCTGGTCTGCCGGCCCGACCGCCGCCCTCAGTGCGCTGCGGCGTTTTCTCGCCGAAAAGCTGGCAGGGTACGACGAGACCCGCAACGACCCCGCTCAGGATGGGCAGTCGGATCTCTCCCCATACCTCCACTTCGGCCAGCTCGCCGCCCAACGGGTCTTTTGGGAGGTTCTTCAAGCCGGCGCCCTGCAAAACAGTCAGGCTGCGTTTCTGGAGGAATTGGTCGTGCGGCGGGAACTGGCCGACAACTTCTGCTTCTATAACGAAAACTACGACAATAGCAAAGGGTTTCCCGCCTGGTCGCAGGAAACCCTGGAAAAACATCGCGACGACCGCCGCCCCTACCGGTATGACCCCGATGCGCTGGCGGGCGCCCTGACGCACGATCCGGCCTGGAACGCCGCGCAGCGGCAAATGCTGCAGACCGGAAAGATGCATGGCTATATGCGGATGTATTGGGCGAAAAAGATTCTGGAATGGTCCGCCGATCCCGAAACCGCGCTGCAGACCGCGATCTCGCTGAACAACCGGTATTCGCTTGACGGGCGCGATCCCAACGGCTACGCCGGAATCGCCTGGAGCATCGGCGGGGTGCATGACCGCCCCTGGGGCGAGCGGCCGGTCTTCGGCAAGATCCGCTATATGAACTACGCCGGGCTGACCCGCAAGTTCAAGAACCTCGCCGCTTACATCGCCCGATATTGACCCTTACTCAGCGTCGCTTCGGCACGACCATCGTAATGGTCACGAATTCGTCATCCTGCTCCTGTGTCAACCGGACGTCCAGTCCGGTTTTTTTCATCTGCTTGACGAGTTCGCCAACCGTGTTGATAAAAATCCGCACGTCCTTGACGATCTTGAGCATTTGCGGCCGGCGCACCACCTTCTGTTCCGGAACCGGCGCAGCCTGCAGCTGCGCCTCGATCAGCGATTCCGCCTCCCGAACATTCAGCTTGTTTTCAGCGACGAATTTCAACAACTCCCACTGCCGCGCCGGGTCCTCGACCTTGAGCAGCGCCCGCGAATGGCGTTCCGTCAGTTTCTCCTCAAAAATATACTCCCGCATTTCCGGCGGCAGCTTCAGCAAACGAAGCTTGTTGGCGATCGTCGACTGGTTCTTGCCGACCCGCTCCGCCAGCACCTCCTGCGTCAGATTGAACTGCAACAACAATTTCTCATAGCCCAGGGCTTCTTCAAAGTAATGCAGGTCTTCCCGCTGCAAGTTCTCGATCAGGGCGATCTCGGCCATCTCTTTGTCTGAAGCGTCCCGCAATACGCAGGGAACGTCGTCGCGACCGGCCAGGCCGGAGGCCCGGAGGCGGCGTTCCCCGGCGATCAGTTCATAGCCGGAATCCGCCTTGCGGACGATCAACGGCTGGATGACGCCGAACTCCCGGATCGAGGCGCAAAGCTCCTGCAGCCCCTCCGCCGAAAAAGTCTTGCGGGGTTGAAAAGGATTGGGAACTATCTGGGCCAGCGGAATGGATACAATCTCCGTCCGGACTGTTTCCGGCTCCGGAAGTTCGTCGCTTTTCGCGGCGGGAATTCGGTTAAAAAAGAGCCTGCTAATCGTTTTCATACACCCTCACCTAATTTATTCGGAACGGTTACAGCGGCGTCCGTTCAGGCAATCCAGCCTTGCGGGGAAATTTCGCCGGCGTAGGTTTCCGTTTGTGAATTTGGAGGATCGCCCGCACCTCCGGCTGAATCGGCAGCTCCGCCTCCAGCAGGGTCGCCCCGCCGCCGCCGAGAAGGGCAATGGCGGCCTGCGCCTGCGCAAGTTCCTCCTGGGCCCGGGGGCCTTTCAGCGCCAAAAAGGCGCCTCCCTTTTTGACCAAGGGCAGGCAGAGTTCCGTCAGGACGTTCAATGACGCCACGGCCCGAGCCAGCACCACATCGAACCGTTCCCGGAAATCCGGCTTATGACCCAGATCCTCCGCCCGGGACCAGACCACTTCGACATTGGCCAGCTCCAGCCTTTCCACGGCTTCGGTCAGAAAAACCGTCCGTTTACGCAGCGAATCCACCAGCACCACCCGCAGATCCGGCCGCATGATCGCCAGCGGAATCCCCGGAACCCCCGCCCCGGTGCCGATATCGGCCACCCGTGCGCCTGCGGGGATCAGCCCCGGCTTCAGCAGGAAAAAGGAGTCGCCGAAATGCTTCACCGCCACGTCCAGCGGCTCGGTGATACGAGTCAGATTGACTTTTTGATTGTACTCCAGCAAAAACTCATAATACGCCGCGAACTTCGCCAGTTGGCGATCGTCGACGACGACCCCCATTGCGGCCGCCACTTGCTGCAGATGCTCGCACATCCGCCCGGCTTCGTTATTCAGCATTCTGCCTCCGCCTCATTTGTTCGGTAAAAATCAGCAGCAACGAGATATCCGCCGGCGAGACGCCGGAAATTCGCGCAGCCTGGCCGATGGAAACCGGCCGGATTTCCGCCAGCTTCTGCCGGGCCTCGGTGGAGAGCCCCCGGACTACCGCATAATCCAGTTCGGCCGGCAAGGTCTTCCCTTCCAGAGCCGCCGCGCGCTGCACCTGCTCAATCTGTTTTTTGATATACCCGTCGTATTTTATCATGACTTCCAGTTGAAAAACGACTTCCGGCGGCAGGTCCGGCAGTCCCAGTTCCTCACGGATCGCCGAATACGTGATGTTCGGGCGCTTCAAGAGGTCATGGGCGCTGATTCCGGTTCGCAGCTCCGCCGATCCCAATTCACGCAGGATCGTCTGCAGGGATTCGTTCGGACCGACCGTCGCCTGTTTCAGTTGCTCCAGCGCCGCTTCGATTCCGAGCCGCTTCTCTTCCGTCCGTCGCCAGCGCAGCGGTGATGCCAGCCCCGCCTCGTACCCCTTTCGGGTCAGGCGGAGATCGGCATTGTCGTGACGCAGCAACAGACGGTATTCCGCCCGCGACGTCATAATCCGGTACGGTTCGTTGGTTCCCTTGGTCACCAGATCGTCGATCAACACGCCGATATAGCCTTCCGCGCGACTGATCACGACCGGCGGCAGGTTTTTCACCCGACGGGCGGCATTGAGACCGGCGACCAATCCCTGCGCCGCCGCTTCTTCATAGCCCGAAGAACCATTCACCTGGCCGGCCGCGAACAGGCCAGGGTAGCCCTTGAACGAGAGCGACAGGTCCAGCTGGGTCGGATCGATGCAGTCGTACTCGATCGCATAGCCGTAGCGCATGATCCGGGCCTGTTCCAGGCCGGGAATCGAGCGCAGCATGGCCACCTGGACATCGGTCGGCAGACTGGTGGACATCCCCTGGACATACATCTCCTGGGTCGAGTTGCCCTCCGGCTCGATAAACACCTGATGCGTCTCTTTGTCCGGAAAGTTGACGATTTTCACTTCGATGGACGGGCAGTAGCGGGGCCCCGTTCCTTCAATCTGGCCGCTATATAGCGGCGCGCGGTGCAGATTCTCGCGAATCAGGCGGTGCGTCTCCGCTGTCGTATACGTCAACCAGCACGGCTGCTGGCTTCGCTCCCTGATTTCGCTCATAAACGAAAAATTATGGGTTTGCGCGTCGCCGGGCTGAATGGTCATCCGGGAAAAGTCGACGGAATTGCGGTCAATCCGGGCCGGCGTCCCCGTCTTGAAGCGGCGCAGCCGGATTCCCGCCTGCGTAAGGGATGCCGATAAGTTCACCGCGGCCCGCTGTCCATTGGGACCGCCGGCGTACATCGCGTCGCCGATGATCACCCGGCCGCGCAGATAGGTGCCGGTCGCCAGCACCAGCGCCCCGCAGTCGATTCGTTCCCCGGTTTCCGTGATCATTCCCGTTACGGTCTTTCCCTCGAACAACAGTTCTTCCACCAGCAACTGGCGCACTGCCAGCAGCGGCTCCGCCGCCAGCGCCTGCCGCATGGCCTTCTGGTACTCCAGTTTGTCGGCCTGGGCCCGCAGGGCATGAACCGCCGGTCCTTTGGCGGTGTTGAGCATGCGCATCTGGATGCTGGCCCGATCCGCGGCCAAGCCCATCTCGCCGCCCAGGGCGTCGATTTCCCGGACGAGATGGCCCTTGGCGGGACCGCCCACCGACGGATTGCAGGGCATCATGGCGATATTGTCGAGATTCAACGTGACCAGAAGCGCAGAACAGCCCATCCGGGCCGCCGCCAAGGCTGCTTCACAGCCGGCGTGGCCGGCGCCGATGACAATCACATCAAAGCGTTCGGAACACAGCATCTCCAAAAAACCTACTTTCCTAAACAAAACTTGGCGAAAATTTCCCGCACCACTTCATCGGAAACCGTTTCCCCCGTGATCTGCCCCAACGCGGCCAACGCCGACCGCAAATCGATCGTCGCGCAATCGAGCGGCAAACCGTCCTGGAGAGCCTGCCGCGCCGAGCGCAGATGCGCCCCCGCGCTGTCCAGGCTTTCAAAATGGCGGGTGTTACTGAGGAAAACCATTTCCGTGTTCGTGGCGGCGCCCGCCAGAACCAGTCTTTCAATCGCCTGTTCCAGCTCTTCGAACCCGGTCCGGTCCTTGGCCGAAAGCGTGACGACCGTATACTCCCCAGCCAGACGTTGCCATTCGGCGGAATCCATCAGCTGCGGCAGATCGATTTTATTCACGACGATAATCACCGGCACCGGCGGCAAACTCTGAAAGATCTCGACATCCTCCGGCGTCAGCGGCTGGGACGCGTCCAGCAGAAACAAAACCAGCGCCGCGGACGCCAAAAATTCCCGCGTCCGCTGTATACCCAGCTGCTCGATCCGATCCTCGCTCCGGCGCAGACCGGCCGTATCCACGATCCGCAACGGGATGCCACGGATATCGAGATATTCTTCAATGCTGTCCCGGGTCGTTCCCGGAATCTCGGTCACCAGGGCCCGATTTTCGCGCAGAAGGGCGTTCAGAAGACTGGACTTGCCGACGTTGGGTCTGCCGACAATCACCGTCCGCAAGCCTTCCCGCAGAATCTTCCCTTTCGGCGCCGTCGCCCGCAGTGCGCCAATTTCGCGTTCCGCCGCCTCGATTGCCACTACCGCCGCCGTACCCGACAGGTTGTCGATGTCTTCCTCGGGATAATCGAGCGCCGCCTCCGCCTGGGCCAGAAAATCCAGCAAGTTTCGCCGGATTTCGGCGATTTGGCGGGATAATGCGCCGGAAAGCTGGGCCGTGGCATTCTGCAGCGCCGAATCGTTTTTGGCCCGGATGATGTCCATCACCGCTTCCGCCTGGCTCAAATCGATCCGGCCGTTCAAAAACGCCCGCTCGGTAAATTCCCCCGGTCTGGCCAGCCGCGCTCCCATCCGAAGCAACAGGCCGAGCACCCGGCGCAGAACCGCCGTCCCGCCGTGCGTCTGGAACTCGACGACATCGTCGCAGGTATAGGAATGCGGCGCCGGCATGAAAACGCACAGCACCTCGTCGATCGGTTCACCGGACTGCGGATCGACAATCTTGCCGTATTCCAGCCGCCGCGGCGAGAAAGTATTCACAGATTCGTTCCGGAAATTGCGAAAAACGGTCCGGGCAATCTTGACAGATGCCGGACCGCTAAGGCGTACAATTCCGATGCTTGCTTCGCCGATCGCCGTAGCGATCGCCGCGATGGTTTCCGTATCCATCCTAAGATTCCTCCAACAAAATAACCCCTGGCCGGTGTTATGAAGCGGAAGCCGACAGTACTCCCTTACTTCCGGACGGCGATCACGACGCGCCGGAACGGCTCCTGTCCTTCGCTATACGTTTCGATCCGGCTATCGGACTGCAGACTCATATGAATGATTTTCCGCTCATGGGGGGTCATCGGTTCCAGTACGACCCGCTCACCGCTGCGCTTCGCCCGGTCGGCCAGCCGCAGGGCCAGCTGTTCCAGCGTTTCCGCCCGCCGTTTGCGATAGTCTTCGATGTCCAGCACGATGCGCAGCCGGTCCCGGGCGTCGCGCTGCTGGGAAACCAGATTCATCAGATACTGGAGCGCATCCAGCGTCTGTCCGTGCTTACCGATCAACAGCCCCAGATCCTCGCCACGCAGATTGATCGTAACGCAATCCTCATCTTCCGAAACACTCATCGATACAGTCAACCCCATGGCGCGGGTCACTTTTTCCACAAAAGCGCGCGCCGTATCCACCGGATTGACCTTTTTCAGGGTAACCTCAACTTTGGCTTCCCGTCCGCCCAACAAGCCAAACAATGCTTTGGAAGGGGCTTCCAAAACCTTATACTCGACTTGGTCGCGGTCGACGCCGAGCTCGGCAAGCGCCGCTTCCAACGCTTCTTCAACGGTCTTGCCGGTCTTTTCGATCATCTCCATATTGCTTCCTCCTCAAGCAGCCGTGGTATTACGGTACATGAACCACTGCTGTACTATTTGAACGAAGTTGCTGACAACCCAGTAGATTCCCAAACCCGCCGGAAAAGTAATCGTGATGTAGCCGATAAAGACCGGCATGAACATCAGCATCATCTTGTTTTGCTGCGTCATTTCCGTAGTCGTCTGTTTTTGCTGAACATAGGTCGTCACCGCGCAAAGCAGCGGAATGATGAAGAAGGGGTCACTGGGGTCGGTCAGCGAGGTTCCCTGCTGCAGATTTTCAATCCAGAGAAATTTCGTGGAGCCCTCATACGGATACTCCTTGATAGCGAAAAAGAGTCCCATCAGCAGCGGCATCTGAACGATCAGCGGCAGACAGCCAGACAGGGGATTCACCTTATGCGCCTTGTAGAGTTCGGCGATCTCCATCTGAAGCTTCTCTTTGTTGTCTTTGTATTTTTCCTGCAGGGCCTTCATTTTCGGCTGCAAATCCTGCATCGCTTTCATCGACTTGACCTGTTTGACGGTTAAAGGATACAGAAGAAGCTTGATCGCGACCGTCAGCAAGATAATGGCGATGCCATAACTTGGAAAACCGCCCTTCTGCGTCAACATATAGAAAAAAGTTAAAGCCTGCTGCATTGGATGCGTCACAAACGTATCGAACAAGTTTTCTTCACTCCTTAAAATAGTCCTGTTCACGGTTAAACAGGATCATAGCCGCCTGCATGAAAAGGATGGCATTTCAGCAGTCGCCGGCCTGCAAGCAACAAACCCTTGGCCACGCCGTATTTTTGCACCGCCAGTACCGCGTATTCCGAACAGGTCGGCACAAAACGGCAACAGGGCGCTTTATACGGCGAAATGCATTTTCGGTATCCTTCAATCAGAAAAATCACAAACTTTTTCATCGTCACGACCTGTTACTGTCGTTTATTATCGATCATTTGCCGGCTACGGCGGAGCGCATCCCGGAAAGCGGCCGTCAGCGCCGCCCAGTCCGCCTGGACGACAGCTTTTCGCGCCACAATGATACAATCCATTCCCGCCGGCATGGTTTCGCGATTAAGACGATAACATTCGCGCAGGCGACGCTTGCAACGGTTTCTCACGGTTGCCCCGCCCAGTTTCTTGCCGGCGGCGAAGCCGACGCGCTGTCGGTTCTCCGGATTCGGCAAAAAATGAAACGCCAAAAGACGATTTGCAACAAATCGCCCGTCTTCGTATACTTTGCGAAAAACGGCCCGTTTACGCAAACGATGGATCCTAAGTAGTTTACAGCGCATCCCCACAACTCCAAAAAGGAAAATAGGCCACTACTTTGAGCGGCCTATTATGCGGACAGAACTTTTCTTCCTTTCGCACGGCGTCTTTTCAAGACAAGTCGTCCACCGATCGTTTTCATCCGCTCACGAAAGCCATGAGTTTTCTTCTTCCACAACACATTCGGCTGATATGTCCGTTTCATTCTCCCACACCTCCTTGACTCCAGAACCGGGTCCTGTTGTATGCTGACTATTAAAGATTATAGTTCACGCTTCGGTCAGTGTCAACAAAAACGCAAAACCCACAGTTCCTGTTGATAACTTCGGGCTCTTTTGTTATGATAATACACGGCGATTGATTTGCCGAACCAAATAAACCGATTGATCGTTCAACATCTTCCCCGCTTATTCACATCTGTTGATAAGTCTGTGGATAATTATAATTAAGAAAGGGTTGACTCTTTTGTCCTCTCAAGATCACAATCTCATTTGGCAGCAAACCCTTTCAATTCTGGAAAAAGAAATTAACCGCCCGAGCTTTGAGACCTGGATTAAAGTTCTCGCGCCGCTGTCCTACGAAAACGGCGCCTTTGAAATCGGCGCCAATCGCCAGATTGTCAAAGAATGGGTGGAAACCCGCCATCTCTCCCTGATCCGGAAGGCGCTGGAAAGTGTGGTCGGTCAGCCGGTTCTTGTCAATATCGCCATTTCGCAGACCGCGCCGGCGGAAGAACCGCTCCCCCCCATCATGCCGCAGGCGCCATCCCTGAAAAGTTCCGTCGCCCCCGCCGGTTCCCCGGTCAGCTTTGCCAAGGGCGAAGACTCCTATTCACCGCTTAATCCAAAATACACCTTTGATTCCTTCGTCATCGGCAATTCGAACCGTTTCGCCCATGCCGCCTCGCTGGCGGTCGCGGAAATGCCGGCGAAAGTTTATAACCCCTTTTTTATTTACGGCGGCGTCGGTCTGGGGAAAACCCATCTGATGCATGCCATCGGCCATCGGATCATGCAAATCCATCCCGAGAACAAGGTCTTATATATTTCCAGTGAAAAATTCACCAATGACTTTATCAATGCCATTATGAGCGGCCATCCCGAGAGTTTTCGGAACCGCTACCGCAATATTGACGTCCTGCTCATTGACGACATTCAGTTTTTAGCCAAAAAAGAACAGACGCAGGAAGAATTTTTTCACACCTTCAACGCCCTGCACGAAGCCAACAAGCAAATTATCATTTCCAGCGACCGCCCGCCGAAAGATATCCCCACCCTGGAAGACCGCCTGCGTTCCCGGTTCGAATGGGGCCTCACCACCGACATCCAGTCGCCGGATCTGGAAACCCGCATCGCGATCCTGCGGAAAAAAGCGCTGCTCGAAAACATTACCATGCCCAATGATGTCATTGTCTACATATCCACCCGGATCGACAACAACATCCGGGAGCTGGAAGGCGCGTTCAACCGCGTCAATGCTTTCTCGTTCCTCAACCGCAAACCGATCACGATCGAGTTGGCCATGGAATCGTTGAAGGATCTGTTCCCAAAAACCAAAACCACGCAGATTACCCCTCAACGCATTCAGGAAGTGGTCGCTGCCCATTTCCGGATCAAAATTGACGATCTGGTCTCCAAGCGCCGCACCCGGAATGTCACCGTTCCCCGTCAATTGGCCATGTTCCTTTGTCGGGAAATGACCGACTGGTCCCTGCCGAAAATTGGCGAATTCTTTGGCGGTCGCGATCACACCACCGTCATCCACGCCTATGAAAAAGTAAACCGGGAACGGCAGGAAGACAACCGGATCGCTTCCCTGCTGACGGAAATCACCGCAAAAATCAATGAAGCGTAGATCCACAAAACCTGTTCATAAAAATGTTCATCCTTTTTCCATTTGAGGTTTCCTCACAACAATGAATGTTTTCCCGCTATTTTATCCCCAATTCATCCACAAGCGTAGCGGGCCGTTATATAAACGTCGGCGAAAGTTTTCCACAGTCTTAACAGGACTTACTACGATTACTAACCTGCACAAGGAGGATCATATGAAGATTCGATGCGAAAAAGAGCAACTCCTGACAGCTGTCCAAATCGTTCAGAAAGCAACTGCCACAAAAACAACCCTGCCGATTCTGACCGGAATCCATCTGATGGCTGCTGAAGGTTCCCTGGAACTTCAGGCGACTGACTATGAAGTCGGCATCAGCATGTCCATTCCGGCGGAGGTCGTGGAACCAGGGAAAGTCGTCTTGTCCGGCAAGTTTTTTCCGGAAATTATTCGTAAGATTAGCGGCAAAACCATCGAAATCTCTTCCTCCCCGCAAAGCAGCATGATCACGGTCGCCGCAGAAAAAACCGAATTCAAGATTCTGTCGTTTCCGGCGGAAGAGTTCCCGACGATCAAAAAGTTCGAAAGCAATAATTCCATTACGTTGAAAGACGACGTACTGAAGGATCTGATCAAGAAAACGGTTTTCGCCTGTTCCACCGACGAGAGCCGGCCTTTGTTCACCGGCGCTTTGGTAGAAGTAGCGGCGGGCGACATTAACATGGTGGCGACTAATACGCATCGCCTGGCCCTGAAAAAGACGACGCTGCCGGAAACCAACGTCGCCGCCAAAATGATCATTCCCGGCAAGTTGTTGACTGAGATTTTCAAAATCCTGAATTTTGACGTGCCGATGGATGTCCGTATTTTCTGGTTGAAGAATCAGGTAGCGTTTTTGTTTGACAATATTTACATTATGTCGCGCGTAATTGAGGGACAGTTCCCGGATTATAAGAAAGTAATTCCGGCGGAATTTTCCTCGTTCTGCGTCCTGGAAGCCAATATTCTGCATGAAGCGGTGGAGCGGGTTTCGCTGTTGGCCAGGGATGGCGAGTATAACATCATCAAGATCAAATTCACCCCGACTTCGCTGGAGTTGGCAGGTAACAACCCGGATGCCGGCAGCGCCACGGAAAGCCTGGAAGTTTCCCCTGAGGGCGAGCCGATTGAAATCGCTTTTAATGCAAAATATTTGTTGGACGTTTTGAAGATCGCCGGCGGCGGTAAAGTGAAATTCCACCTGAAATCGGCTTTGAGCCCGGTCATGGTGAAATTGATGGATGATAACGACTACACATATATTTTGACACCGATCCGGACAAACTAAGACAATGAAAAAACAAACGGCGGAAATTACCACGGAGTCGATTCAGCTGGATCAATTCATCAAATGGCTGGGCATTACGGAAACGGGAGGACAGGCCCGTTTTCTCGTTGATGATGGAAACGTTTCCGTGAATGGCGTTCGGGTGACAGAACGGAGGAAAAAACTTTTTTCCGGCGATTGCGTCGTCATTGAAGGAACGGAATATCGGATCAAGCAGGTTGATGAAACAGGCTTATGAAAGTCACGCAGGTACAACTCAAGAATTTTCGTAACTATCAGGCTGTAACGGTCGATTTTTCATCTGGCGTGCAGGTTTTTTTCGGCCGAAACGCCCAGGGTAAGACGAATTTATTGGAAGCGATTTTTTTCGCGGTGTTGAGCAAGTCGTTCCGGACCGCGACGGATGAGGAAATGATTCACTGGGCGGCGGCGGAAAGTTGCCTGGACATTTCCTTTCAAAATAAAGTCGCCGACCATCGGCTGCAGTTTAAGATCCAACGCGGTGAAAAACGCGAAAACTTATTGAATGGGCAAGCCGTAAAAAAGAAAGACGTTATTGGCTACTTGAACGCGGTCTTGTTTTCGCCGGAGGATTTATTGCTGATCAAGGGAAATCCGGCGGGACGAAGACGGTTTATTGATTTGGAAATCTCCCAGACCCAACCGGTGTATTATCGGACATTATTGGCGTATCAACGGGCGTTGTACCAGCGGAATTATTTGTTGAAACAAATACAGGACGGGCAGGCGAAGCGTAATATACTGGATCTCTGGGACGATCAACTGATTCCCCTGGCGGAAAAATTGACTTTGTCCCGGCGGGAAAATATCCAACGGCTGTCGGAACGCGCTTGTAAAATTCATGATCAGATTACGACCGGGGCGGAATCATTTTCTGCCCATTATTTAGTTTTTGGCGCTTCTGATACGGAAATGGGTGAGTATCGGACATGGTACAAAGAAATGTTGGCCGGTTCCCGGGAAAGGGATATCCGACGAGGAACGACGGAATTCGGGCCGCATAAGGACGATCTATTATTCACTATCAATGCCTATGACGGAAAAGTGTTCGCTTCGCAGGGGCAGCAGCGGACGGCGGTGCTGGCGCTGAAACTCGCCGAGATTGAATTGATGCATGAATTGATTGGCGAATATCCTATTTTGTTGTTGGATGATGTCATGAGCGAACTGGATGAAAAGCGGCGCGTCAATCTGATCGAAGAGATCAACGGCAAAGTGCAGACGTTTATTACCGGCACGGAAAAAATCCAGGGGTTGAGCGAGTTGAAACCAACTTATTATCGGATTGATTCCGGCTCGGTTTCACTGAATAACGGGAGTTTTGCGTTATGAAATCCATGCGGGAGGTTGTTCAAAAACTAGTTAACCAGTTTGCGAGCCGGAATGGTTTCAAAAAAGCCTGGATTGAAAAACACTGGCCGGAATTGGTTGGCCTGGAGGCGGGAAAGCATTCCCGGCCGCATCGGGTGGACCATGAAGTGTTGTTTGTGAATGTGGATAGTTCTGTCTGGAATCAGGAATTGTTCATGACGCGACGGAATTTGATCCAAAAAATTAATGGCAATTTTTCACAGGCGATCGTTAAAGAAATAAAATATCAAATCGGCCATTTTGCGGCGGAAGAAGGCAAGCCGCCGGCCGGGGAGTATCTTTTGCCGCAACCGGCCGATCTTCAGGAAAAAAGCCGCGGCGATTCATTTTGGGATGAGATTGTATTGCAAGGCTTGCAAAAAAAACGGCATCGGGAGTAATATGGAACAGGTGATGTTTGAGAAAGGAAGAAAACGCCGTGTATATAAGCATTGGCAGTGATGTGGTTCTTAGGGTCGAGGAAATACTCTCGTTCGTCTATTTGGATCTCGAACATGACAGAAAGAAGTACAATAACGAGCGGATGTTGATGAAAGCCGCTGCCCGGGGAGACCTTTTCGACCTTGCTGCCGAGGCTGGCCGGGATGGCCCTGGCACGATGATTGTCACTGTGGATAATCGAGTGTACATTTCACCGTTTTCAATCGGGACTCTTGTCGCAAGATGTGTAAATTTTGAACTATCGGAAGGACTGACAATCAGTGATGGATGATAAAGATACTGTAGTGAATGGAAATTATGGCGCCGAGCAGATTCAGGTTCTGGAAGGACTGGAAGCGGTCCGGAAACGGCCGGGGATGTATATCGGCAGCACTTCCGGCAAAGGGCTGCATCATCTGGTGTATGAAGTCGTGGATAACAGCATCGACGAAGCGTTGGCCGGTTATTGCGACAAAGTCGGTGTGGTGATCCACAAGGATAATTCGATCACCGTCACGGACAATGGCCGGGGGATTCCCGTGGATATGCATGAAACCGGTAAACCGGCGGTGGAAGTTGTGTTGACGGTTCTTCACGCCGGCGGAAAATTTGGCGGCGCCGGTTACAAGGTTTCCGGCGGCTTGCATGGCGTCGGCGTATCCGTTGTCAACGCCCTCAGTGAAAAAATGATTGTCCAGGTCCAGCGGGACGGCAAGATTTGCGAGATCGGCTTTGAACGGGGGCGCACCGCGTCGCCGCTTTCCGTTATCGGCGCGACGGAAGTGACCGGCACGAAAGTGTGGTTCAAACCGGATCCGGAAATATTCGAAGAAACGGTCTTCAGTTTTGACACCCTGAAACAGAGATTGCGCGAACTGGCCTTTTTGAACCGGGGGCTGTTTATTTCGCTGAGCGATGAGCGAACCGGGGAAACAAAGGAATATAAGTTTGACGGCGGAATTGTCTCGTTTGTGGAGCATCTGAATAAAAACAAGGATGTTTTGCACCCCCAACCCATTTATATCAATGGGGTCAAAGATACGACCGTGGTGGAAGTCGCCATTCAATACAACGACAGCTATATGGAAAACATGTTCGCGTTCGTGAACAATATCAACACGCAGGAGGGCGGAACGCACCTCAGCGGGTTCAAATCGGCCCTGACCCGGGCGATTAACGATTACTCCCGCAAGATGAATCTGCTGAAGGACGCGGATGATAATTTAAGCGGCGACGATACCCGTGAAGGACTGACAGCGGTAATCAGCCTGAAAATCCAGGAGCCGCAATTCGAAGGACAGACAAAATCAAAACTGGGCAATAGCGAAGTCCGGGGAATTGTCGACACGATGGTTTTTGAGAAGCTCAGCGAGTTTTTCGAAGAGAATCCGGCCGTTGCCCGCAAGGTGATTGAAAAGACGATTCTGGCCGCCCGGGCCCGGGATGCGGCGCGAAAGGCCCGCGAGCTGACCCGGCGGAAAAGTGCCCTGGAAATCAGTGCCCTGCCGGGAAAACTTGCCGATTGTTCGATCCGGGATCCGATGCAGACGGAAATCTATCTGGTGGAGGGCGATTCGGCCGGCGGTTCGGCGAAGCAGGGACGAGACCGGCGGTTTCAGGCGATTCTGCCGTTGCGCGGCAAAATTTTGAACGTTGAGAAAGCCCGTCTGGACACGATCCTGAACAACGCGGAAATCCGGACCATGATTACGGCGTTTGGCAGCGGGATCAGCAGCGATTTTGACCTGGAGAAATCCCGATACGGCAAAATCATCATCATGACCGACGCGGACGTCGACGGCGCCCATATTCGGACGCTGTTGCTGACTTTCTTCTATCGTTATATGCAGCCGCTCATTGAAAACGGCCGGGTGTTCATCGCGCAGCCGCCCCTGTATCTGGCGAAGAAGGGCAAGGAGCACTGGTATCTTTACAACGATGCCGCCCTGGAGCAACTCATGCAGAAAATCGGCCGCACCGACATCGCGCTGCAGCGCTACAAAGGCCTCGGCGAGATGAATCCGGAACAATTGTGGGAAACCACGATGAATCCGGAAGAGCGGACGTTGTTGAAGGTCACGATGGAAGACGCAATGACCGCCGATGAGATTTTCTCGATTTTGATGGGCGATAAAGTGGAGCCGCGTCGAAAATTTATTGAAGACAACGCCCATCTTGTGCGAAATCTTGATATTTAAGCCAGCGGCGGCGAGGAGATGAATTCATGGAAATAAATCACGGGAAGATTCAACCGGTCCGAATTGAAGACGAAATGCAAAAATCATATATCGACTACGCCATGAGCGTCATCGTCAGCCGGGCGCTGCCGGATGTCCGCGACGGGCTGAAACCGGTTCACCGCCGGATTCTGTACGCCATGCACGAAGCGGGCATGACAGCGAACAAGCCCTATAAAAAATCGGCCCGTATCGTCGGTGAAGTTTTGGGTAAGTATCATCCGCATGGCGATTCGTCCGTATATGACGCGACGGTCCGCTTGGCGCAGGATTTTTCGACCCGCTACATGATGGTGGACGGGCACGGCAACTTTGGTTCGGTGGATGGCGATTCCGCCGCAGCCATGCGGTATACCGAAGTCCGGATGTCAAAAATCGCCGAGGAAATGCTCGATGACATCGAAAAAGAAACCGTTGACTTCGTGCCGAACTATGATGAATCGCTGCAGGAACCGGCGGTCTTGCCGGCAAAAGTCCCCAATCTGCTGATCAACGGCGCGACCGGCATCGCCGTCGGGATGGCGACCAACATCCCCCCGCACAATCTGGGGGAAGTCGTTGACGGTTTGGTAAAAATGATTGATAATCCGGAGATTTCACTGGAGGAACTGATTGAAACCATTCCGGGCCCGGATTTTCCGACCGGCGCGTTAATCATGGGCCGCGAGGGAATCCGCTCCGCCTATGCGACCGGCCGCGGCGCGATTCGCATGCGGGCCAACGCCCGCGTCGAACGAATGAGTAATGGCAAACAACGGATCCTGGTTTCGGAAATTCCTTACCAAGTCAATAAAGCCAGGCTGATCGAGACCATCGCCGATCTGGTCCGGAACAAAATTATCGAAGGCTTGACCGATTTAAGGGACGAAAGCGACCGTAACGGCATGCGGATCGTGATCGAAGTGCGCCGGGACGCAAATCCCGAAGTGCTGTTGAACCAACTCTACAAACATACCCAACTCCAGGATACGTTCGGGGTCAATATGCTGGCCCTGGTCGACGGGAAACCGAGAACCCTGGGTCTGAAGCAAATCCTTCATCACTACCTGGAACACCAGAAAGTCATCATTGTCCGGCGCACGCAGTTCGACCTGAAGAAAGCCCAGGACCGCGCCCATATCCTGGAAGGTCTGCGAATCGCCCTGGATCATCTCGATTCAGTCATCAACACGATCCGGGAAGCGCAAACCGCGGAGATAGCCCGGACCAACCTGATGGAAATCTTTACCCTGTCGGAACGCCAGGCGCAGGCGATCCTGGATCTGCGGCTCCAACGCCTGACCGGCCTGGAACGGGAAAAAATCGACCGGGATTATTTTGAAACGATGCAGCTGATCGAGTACCTGCAATCGGTACTGGCGGACGAGCATAAAGTCTTTGGAATCATCCGCGAAAATCTGCTGGAAATGAAAAAACGGTTCGGCGACAAGCGGCGGACGCAAATTATCGGCGAGATTCAGGATTTTTCGCGGGAAGACCTGATCGCGGAAGAGGATATCGTGATCACGATCACCCATTCCGGCTATGTGAAGCGGCTGCCGATCGACACCTACCGCAGCCAGAAACGGGGCGGCCGGGGGATTCAGGGGGCCGGAACCAAGGAAGAAGACTTTGTCGAGCACTTCTTCACCGCGACCACGCATCACCAGGTGTTCTTCTTCACCACCCGCGGTCGGGTGTTCGTCATCAAGGGCTATGAATTGCCGGAAGCGAGCCGGACCGCGAGGGGGACGGCGATCATCAACCTGCTGTCCCTGCAGCCGGACGAAAAAATCACCGCGGTGATCCCCATCCGGCACATCACCGAAGGCTCGTATCTGTTCATGGGAACGCGCAACGGCATCGTCAAGAAGACGGACCTCATGGAATTCGAGACCGTCCGGAAGAACGGCCTGATCGCCATCGTGCTGGATGACAACGATGAACTGATCGGCGTGAAGCTGACCGACGGCAATCAGCAGATTATCCTGGGAACCCGCGACGGGATGGCCATCAACTTCTCCGAAGAGGATGTCCGTTCGACGGGCCGGTCCACCCGAGGCGTCAAAGGAATCAATTTGCAGGAAATGGACGCGATTGTCGGCATGGAGACCATGGATCCGAAAGGGCAGGTGCTCGTAGTTTCGGAACTGGGCTTTGGCAAGCGTACTTCGGTCGACCAGTACCGGATGCAGTCCCGGGCCGGCAAAGGCCTGATCAATCTGAAGGTAACGGAGAAAACCGGCGCCGTCGTCGGGCTGCGGGTAGTCCGTTCCGATCAGGATCTGTTGCTGATCAATAATGATGGCATCATTATCCGCATGGATGTCGAGCAGATTCGGGTGATCGGCCGCAACACCCAGGGAGTCGCCCTGATGCGCACGGAGGAGAACCAGCGGATCGTGGCCCTGGCGATTGTGGACAAAGCCTCGGAGGACCCGGAGAAACCGGCGACCCTCGTGACGCCGTTAAATAGCGACGAATAAGTTACCGGACAATTTTGACGATTCATTGACAAGCGCCGGGATCTATGCTAACATAAGAATCCCAGAAGCGTTGGGGGAGAGGAAGTCGGGCGATCGACTTCCTCCTCTTAACAGAAGAATAAAAAACCTCAAAATAGGTGTTGACACGCTCTTAGGGCTGTGTTAATATATAAAAGCCGTCGAAAGACGGGGTTCCTTGAAAACTGAACAAAGAGAAACCAAGCAAAGCGTGGCCTGCG
>CAZRQI010000024.1:0-17991 GCA_964602025.1 uncultured Veillonellaceae bacterium | reverse complement strand
AATACACGCTGACCACCATCTGGCGGATGGTAAAGTCCGGGTCCTCCAAACGCCCCAACCGTTGATACGAAAAAATTCCGCCGATAAAAACGATGACAATAAAAAACAAAACCAATTCTTTATGTTTCAGAGCCCATTCCGTCATATTGAAAATTTTCATGGTTTGACACCTGCAGCCAGTCGAACCTTTTGCCCTTCCCGCAATTTGTGGACGCCAGCCGTCACGATCGTATCCCCTGGAGTTAATCCTGAAAGAACTTGGATTTTGGCATTGCCGTATTCACCGACCGTAATGGACTTCAGCGATACAATTTCGTTATTGACGACCCATACCCCCGTTGATCCGTCAGTTTGGTATACAGCAGACAGGGGAATTTCCAGTGCGGCTTGATTTTTAATACCTGTTCCGGCAATCTGGGCCGAAGCGGTCATCCCCAATTTGATTGTTTCCGGCGGATTCATCAGTGTAATCCGGACTTTATAGGTGCGGGTTGCGGCGTCGGCAATCGGCGAAATCTCGCGAATCTTTCCCTCAATCACTACATCTGGTAATGCCCAGAAAGATACATTGATTTGTTGGGCTGTTCGAACTTCTTCGACCCGATTTTCCGGGACGCTGATTTCCACCTCACGATCTCCGTCCTGAACCAGCGTCAAGATCGGTTGGCCGGCGGAAACGACTTGTCCGGCTTCCGCGTTGACCGCAGATACAATCCCGGCGGCGCTCGCCCGCAAACTGCTTTAATCCAGTTGGTTCGATCCCTGCGAATATTGGGCGGAAGCCTGCCGGCTGGCGGCCAGGGCGGCTTCGTAGGCATTGACATACTGATCGTACTGCGCTCGACTGACCGCCGCCTGTTCATAGAGTTGCCGGTATCGCTGCAAGTTGCTTGCCGCCAGACGAAGCTGAGCTTGCGCCGAGGAAACCTGGGCGGAAGTGCTGTTTACCGTTTGCTGGATATCTTTCGGATCGATTTGCAGCAGGATGTCGCCTTGAGATACCCGACTTCCCAATTCCACATTTCGTTTACTGATCTTGCCGCCGACCTGAAATGCCAGCTGACTCTCGACCCGCCCATGCACTTCTCCGGAATAGATGAATTGTTGACGGGCATTCTTGTTACCGACAATCTGGGTTCGCACTAGCACGACATGCTGATTGGCCGATTTAGCCTGCGTTTGCGAATACCACTGCAAACCGCCGCCAACCAGCGTGATCAGTAAACCTCCCATTACCAGGAATTTTACCCATTTACGAGTATGCGTCACTTGCCTCTGCCAAATTTATTGGCACTGCGGAATTAGTTCGAGTATCTTGCCGATTTTTGCGCCCAATTTTCCTGCGAGCTCTTGCATCCTGTTCACTCCTGACCTTCCGTTTTCAATTAATTTTTCGATTATAATATATTGACTGACTTAAGTCAGTTGTTGTTTAAACAAATTCGCTCTGCTGATTATAGTCAGAACGAATCGTTAACAGCCTTATTTGATTATGTTATTCCCCGAATCATACTCGGTCGTTTCAAAAGATGGAATATGTACCGAACCTTCCGGCAGTCCCAAGATTCTATCGATCAGTACGACAGTCATGTTACCATGGGCCCTTATCTGATCTTCGGGCAGGCGCTCATAAATCGCCTGAAACATGGTTGAGAGAACATTGTTTACAAAATTGACAGCCAAGATCGGATAGTCGATCTGAAAGATTTTTTGCTGAACCCCTTCCTCTATGATTTTTTGCCAAAACGGCGCAAGCACTTTCATCCCCTGTTGAGCCAATTTATCCAACAAATGCAGGGTCCGGTCGTCATACAAAAATCCGAACAGTAAGCCGTCTTTGAATCGAATTGCGCAGAGCATCGTCTGAATGATTTTTTCAATCTTTTCCAATGGGTTTAAGGTTGATGAAGCCGATATTTGTTCCAGTGCATGGGAAAACTCCGAGATTCGGCGATTGATTAGCGCTTCTAAAATTTCATCCTTGGATTTGAAATAATAATAAAAGGTCCCTTGTGCTACACCGATCGATTTTACGATGTCGCTGATTGCCGTTTCATGATATCCGCGGGCATAGAACAATTCTTCGGCCGCATCTAATATTTCCGCCATTCGCACCATCGGGTCCTTGGTGATCCGTGCCATTTCGCATCCCTCCGACTGACTTCAGTCAAATAATATAGCAAGCTATGAATCTTGTCAATAGGAAAGAAAAAAAGCCGACAGCAAAATACTGTCGGCTCACACAAACTATCGTTCTTATTTTAGCCCCGAATCTGTCGAATCGCCGCTGCCAGGTCATCGTTGCCGAAGACAGCCGAGCCCGCCACCAGAACATCCGCCCCCGCCTCCCGAACCAGCGGCGAGGTCACGGCATTGATTCCACCATCCACTTCGATGAGGACTTCTCGATTCAAGGCGTTTATTTGCTTCTTCAGACGCCGAATCTTGTCAATGGACGAGGGAATAAACTTTTGACCGCCAAATCCGGGGTTGACGCTCATGACCAGTACCATGTCCACTTCCGGCAGTATTTCTTCCAGAGTATTCGCTGGTGTGGCAGGATTCAAGGCGACTGCCGGCCGGACTCCTAATTCTCTGATATGGGTAATCAGTCGATGCAAATGCGGTTCGGTTTCCCCGTGAACTGTCAACCAGTCGGCGCCGGCGGCGGCAAAGTCATCGACCAGCGCCGACGGGTTCGTAATCATCAGATGGACGTCCAACGGAAGCGTGGTAATTTTACGGATCGCCGCCACGATCGGTGGTCCGAATGTCAGGTTCGGCACGAAATGACCGTCCATGATGTCCAGATGCAACCAGTCGGCGCCGGCCGCTTCCACTTTCGCGATATCTTCCGCAAGGCGCACGAAATTTGCGGCCAGCAAAGATGGAGCAATGATAGTCAAATTAAAACCTCCTCTGCTGTGTCTGCTGGATTTCCGTCAGCAGTTCGATATAGGATTCATAACGCCAGGGAGCGATTTCGCCGGTTTGCACTGCTTGCTTGACCGCACACTGTGGCTCCCGGTGATGGAGACACGATGAAAAATGACAGCCCGCCAGCTTATCGCGAAACTCCCGATACTGGAAACGCAACTCATCCGGAGCCATTGCCACAAATTCGGTCAGACTGAATCCCGGCGTATCGACGACAAACCCGCCGCCCGCCAGCGGCAACAATTCCGCGCAACGCGTAGTATGCTTTCCCCGGCCGATCTTTTGGCTTAATTCGCCGGTGATCAATTGCAGTCCCGGCTCTACCGCGTTGAGCAAAGAAGATTTGCCGACCCCGGATGGGCCGGCAAAAACACTGACCTTTTCATATAACAGTTTTTGCAATTCCGGAATGCCCATGCCGGTTTTTGCGGAAACCTGCAGGACGGGATAACCGATTTTTTCATAGACGGCAAGAAACGGCCGAAGTTCCTCGGGATCCGCCATGTCGATTTTATTGATGCAAATCACGGGAGATATCTCCGAATACTCGGCCAATACCAAGAAACGATCCAACAGACCAAAGTTGATTTGCGGCTGACTGGCGGCAAACGTCAAAATCGCCTGGTTGACATTGGCGACTTCCGGCCGCTGCAAAAAAGATTCCCGGGGCAGGACTTCTTCGATGTTTCCTTCCCCTTCGCCGGCCAAGGAATAGTTTACATGATCGCCAACGCATACAGAGTACCGGATTTGCTTCAATCGTCCCCGCAGTTTGCAGGACAAAAGCCGGAACCCCGTCTGAACATAATAAAAGCCACTGGTTGCCCGAATCACAACCCCTGTCAGTCGATTTTTCTCCATCGGCTAGAAGGTTTGTTCCTGAACCAATTTGTTGTTCACAATTGCTCTGACCGTCATCTGCCCCGTTCCCTCCACCACTTTTTCGACGCGTTCCCCCGGTTTATGCACATTTTCATAGACTACGCGTTCACCGTTTGCATCGGTGACGATAATCCGGCAAGCTTGTCGGATCGGTCCGTCCGGCACGACAAATTGGATACGGGCCCGTTTGGGAATGCCGGATTCGCTGCGGGCCACTTCGAGGTCAATGGTTGTTCCTTCGTAAACGCTGCTGCCGGGCGGCGGCGCCTGTGCGCTGATCATTCCCGGTGCAAAACGTGATGTTGAGGTTTCACGAATTTTGCCGACCTTGAGGTGCAAAGCTTCAATCCGGGCCAACACACTCTGCATGCTTTCGCCGATAAAATTCGGTACGGTAATCTGTTGCGGACTTTTTCCCTTACTTACGACGATGTCGATTAATATGCCTTTGGCAACTTGTCCGGGTGGCCTGGGGTTCTGGCTGATGATAGCGTCCACCGGAACGGTGGCGGAATATTCTTCGCTGACAATGCCTACCTTCAATCCCGTACTGCGGATGCGAGCTTCGGCTTCCCGGCGTTGGAATCCCTTCAGGTCCGGTATGGCGGTAACGTCGAGACCACGGCTTAGTACGATCTGGATTGTGCGTCGTTCCTTCACGATCTGACCGGCCTGGGGTTGCTGGGAAATGACATAGCCTGCCGGAACCCGGTCATTAAAGGCTTCCGTAATCTGAACACGCAAGTTTTCGTTTGTCAACAGGGAGCGGGCTGTTTCGGCAGGCTTCCCGACAACATCCGGCACCATGACTTCCTTGCCGCCGATAAATCCACCGTCAGCCAAAATTTGGCCGCCCAGAAAACTGAACAACAATAAAGCCGCGACGCCCCAAGCCCATTTGGGCAGTTTACGGACTCGCCGCCAAAGATTCGAGTTGGCGCCAATTCGACCGTTTTTTGCTGAACCGGTTGATCCGGCATTCTGATCCTTTGCGGTGAAATTTTGACGCTGCCGGATCAAGGACTCCAATTCTTGAAGCAAAGCCTGCGCAGTGGCAAACCGTTCTTGCGGTTTTTTCGCCATCGCCTTTTGGACCATCGATATCAAAGCTTGCGGCGTTGCCGGCGCTATTTCGGCGAGCGGCCTCGGTTGCTCCTGCAAGTGCTTCATCGCGATGGATATGGCGGACGGCCCGTCAAAAGGCGGCGCACCGGACAGCATTTCATACATGACCACACCGAGAGAATAGATGTCCGATTGGGCGTCCACCCCGTAACCGCGCGCCTGCTCCGGCGACAAGTAATGCACGGACCCCAGTACGCCGGCTACTTGCGTGCTGGTTTGGGAAGAGACCGCCCGAGCTATGCCAAAATCCGTGACTTTGGCCAAACCGTCACGGCTGATCAGAATATTATGCGGTTTGATATCACAGTGGACGATCTTGTTGTCGTGGGCGTGTTTCAGGGCAGCGGCCACTTGATACGCTAATTCGAGCACGATTTGCGGTGAAAGGGTCCCTTCCCGCTTGATAAAATCTTTCAGGGTTTCGCCGGAAACATATTCCATGACGATGTAATGCGTATCCTCGGCGCAGCCGACATCAAAAATACTGACAATGTTTGGATGCGACAAACGCGCCGCCGCCCGGGCTTCCTGGCGGAAACGCGCAACAAAATCTTCATCGCCGGTATATTGCGAACGTAATATCTTGACAGCTACCCGGCGGGTTAAAAGTGTATCTTCCGCCAGATAAACTTCGGCCATGCCACCGCCGCCAATACGTTCCAAGAGCTGGTAGCGATGGTCAAGCAAGCCTTCGGGGCTCATCGAACCCCTCCTTTTCCAGTTCTCTGCCGCAATTGGCCGCAAGCCGCTTCAATGTCCGCTCCCATCTCCTTACGGACGGTCACGGTAATTCTTCGAACTTTCAGCATATCCTCAAACCGTTCAATCCGTTCCGGGGTGGAACGCTGCAGCCCGCTTTCCGGCACAGGGTTTAACGGAATCAAGTTCACCGCCGCCAGTTTGCCGCGCAATAAATTCGCCAGTTCCTTGGCGTGCTCCGGGTTATCATTCACGCCATTGATCATCGCATATTCAAAAGTAACCCGACGTTTGGTTGTCAGGGCATATTCGTTGGCGGCCGCCATCAGTTCCGGCACCGAATACTTCCGGCTGATCGGCATAATCCGGGAACGAATTTCGTCATTTGGAGCATGGAGCGAAATGGATAAGGTTACCGGCAGGCCCTGCTCCTGCAATTTTCGAATGCCAGGCACCACACCGCAGGTAGACACCGTAAAAGAACGATATCCCATGTCCAAAATGTACGGTTCATGGCAAAGTCGCATGAAACGCAGTACTTCGTCCAAGTTCATCAATGGTTCACCGCCGCCCATGATAACTACGGAAGTGACTCTCTGCCCTTCCCCTAATGTTTTTTGCGCATGCTGAACCTGCGCCAGAATTTCGCCGCCGGTCAGATTCCGTTCCAGCCCGGACAGTGTGGAAGCGCAAAACTTACAGCCCATCGCGCAACCGACCTGCGTGGAAACACAGACGCTGTTGCCATAGGGCTGACGCATCAGAACCGTTTCCACAGCGGCTTCATCTTTGAATTTCAGTAAAAACTTGGTGGTTTTCCCGTCCGCGGAAGTCCGTACCGCCGTTTCTTCGGGAATAGCCGCGCTGAAACTGCCCAGAAGGGCGGAACGGACTTCCTTCGGCAAGTTGGTCATTTGCGAAAAATCATGGATGCCGCGTTTGTACATCCATTCGGCAACCTGTGAAGCCCGATATTTTTCAACGCCAATCTTCTCAAATTCATAAGCGATTTCATCGATAAACAATCCATATAAATTCATCTTCATTTTATATTGCAACACCTTCCGCTTTTCGCGTCATTCGGGCGATAAAAAATCCATCCGTTCCGTCCCTATGAGGCCATAAAGTAACCATCGCTTCCGGACGGGGCTGCGGCAAAAAACTGCCGGCATCGTCCAGAGCGAAATCGGGATGGTCTGACAGAAATTGCCGGACCACCGCTTCGTTTTCCGCCTCTTCCAACGTGCAGGTGCTGTATACGAGAACTCCGCCAACCTTTACGCACTGTGCTGCGCTGGCGAGGATCCGTTTCTGAAGCTGCGGCAAGTCCGCGAGGGAAGATTCCTTGCGCCAGCGGGCATCCGGACGGCGGCGCAAAACTCCCAGTCCGGAACACGGCGCATCGACCAGCACCCGATCGGCCTGCTTGGCGTAAGAAAGATGCAGTTCCGTAGCATCCAACTGTTTTGCTTCAATAGTGTTCAAACCCAACCGGCGTTGGTTCTCTTCGATGAGAGCGATCTTATGGGGGTGAATATCCAATGCCAACACGCGGCCGGTATTTTGCATCAACGTTGCCAGATGCGTGCTTTTCCCGCCTGGCGCAGCGCAGGCATCGATAAGAAATTCCCCCGGTTGCGGCGCAACGACGTGTCCGACCAGCATGGAGCTTTCATCCTGTGCCTGACACAATCCTTCCCGCAAAAATCGCAAAGGATCGTCCCCTAGATGGCGGCATACGATCCCTTCCGGCGCCCAGGCGGAAATTTCCGCTTCCGCTCCGGATTCAATCAACTTTTGCAGCAAGTCTTCCCGGGAAATCCGTAACGTATTGGTACGAAGGGAAAGTGGCGGAGTGGAGTTATTGAACCGGCAAAGAGCCTGTGTTTCTTCGATTCCCAATCGATCCAGCCAGCGCCGGACCAACCATTCGGGATGAAGTTCCCGTAATGCGATATGTCGGACCGGATCTTTTGCTAGGCTGGGATAGCGAACCTTTTCCGGTTCCCGCAGAGCGGAGCGTAATACCGCATTAACAAAACCGCTGGCGCCGGGATGCGCAAAAGTTTTGGCCAAATTGACTGACTCGTTGACGGCGGCGGAATCCGGCACCCGGTCCAGAAAAAACAGTTGATAGATGCCCAGTCGCAAGATGTTTACTACCAGCGAATCTGTCTGCGATAAAGGCTTTTTCACATAATGGCCCAAAATCCAGTCCAGCGTACCACAGGCTTTTACCGTGCCATAAACAAGTTCCGTAGCGAAGCGGCGGTCCAGCGGCGTTAGTCTCGATTCGTTCAGGCGTTTGGATAAGGAAAGATTTGCATAAGCGCCCGACTGAAAAATATCCTGCAATACAGCCAAAGCCAGTGAGCGTGAGGTATGGCCGAGTTTGACGCTCATGATACTTTCACTTCCCGTGTTTCTACCATGTCTTGCAATAAAGCGTCCACTTGTTGGATATCGATCCGGGTATTGAAGCATGGTCCAAAAGGACGCTGGTTCAGAACCCCGATGACAGGCAACGGAAAGGCGTCCTGAATCCCACTGGTTAAATCGCGCTCACAGGCGATGGCCAGTACGGCCTGGGGACGCAGATTCTTCAAAACATTTCGCGCCAATGTGCCGCCGGTGACAACCGCCAGATTTACCCCATACTTCTCCGTCAGATTGAGCAGATCATTCACCGGACATTGTCCGCAGCGCTTGCAGTTGTTCACGTTCCGGGTAATTTTATGGGGACAGGTGTCCTTTTGAATGCAGTGCGGGCTCAGGATCAGCAGACGTTCCGGTCTGACCTTCACAAGCTTTTGCCGCACCAGATGATTGCTGACTTCAATGAAGGAACGTTCCACCGTTTCCTTCTCAATATCCAGCAGCTTGCCAATCCGAATCGCCATCGGGAAAAACAAATTAATGACTGACCAAGCCTGACCGAGAAAAAAACGGGGCGTATGAAACCCCATGATCGCCAGAATGATTCCGGCGATTCCACCGAGCGCAATCAAAGCGACGGCTCCAATCAGCAAACCTAGAATAACCGGCAGATAGCGGCTGATATCGGCCAAACCCGGTACACTGACCGCCCAAAGCCCGATCGTGGACACGACGGCTAACAACAGGCTGGCAAGAATCAGGGCTAAGAACAGGCGTTTTTTGGGGCGGGCGGAAATCTCCAGATGCATATCGTTCTCCTACTGTAAAATTGCGCCGGGCGTCAGGCAATAGCCGCAGGCGCATTCCCTCGCCCCCATACGGCGTTTGCATTCAGGTTGGACTTCGTTCAATTCGATCAGATCCTGGCCGGTTTCCACCAGAAGACCCGTAGGGGTCAGTGCATTTACGCGTCCCGGCAGCAATAATCCCGAATAAGGAACGACACGGGTCTTCCAAACTTTCAGCGTCAAACTGTCGCAGATACAATAGGCTCCCGGCCAAGGATTCAATCCCCTTACCAGATTGTGAATCTGTTGCGCCGAAAGTTTCCAGTCGATTCGTTCCAAGGCCCGGTCCAGCATCGGAGCATAGGTGGCCCCGGCCGGATCTTGCGGCACAGGATGGGCGCTGCCATCGAATACCTGCTCTAGTGTTTTGACAATCAGGGTGGCTCCCCGTTCGCTGAGAAGATCATGCAATTCTCCCATTGTCATGTCTGGAAGAATGTCGACCGTTTCCGTCAATAACATATCCCCGGTATCCATGCCGCGATCCATCAGCATCGTCGTAACACCGGTCTGCTTTTCGCCATTGATCAGTACCCGGTGAATCGGTGCGGCGCCACGGTATTTCGGCAACAAGGAGGCATGCACATTGATGCAGCCCAAGCGGGGCGCCTGCAGAACAGCTTCCGGCAAAATTTGGCCGAATGCGACCACCACGGCTACATCCGGCGACCATTCCTGAAGCTGTGCTAAAAAGGCGGGATCTTTCACCCGTTCTACTGTAACAACAGGCAACCCTAAAGCGAGGGCGGCTTCCTTCACCGGCGACGGGCAAAGTTTTCGTCCCCGACCCTTTGGGCGGTCCGGTTGGCTGACAACACCGCACACTTCATAACCCGCCGCAACGATGGTCTTAAGGCAGGGAACGGCGAAATCCGGCGTTCCCATGAACACGAGCCGCCCCCGGGTCATTCTTTGCGCTCCCGAAAAACAGACTGGGCGCGTTCGATAAAAAGGACGCCTTCCAAATGGTCGATTTCATGTTGCAGCGCCCGGGCCAACAGGCCGTAACCTTGCACGGTAATCGGCGCGCCTTGGCGATCCAGCCCCTGAACGGTCACGGATGTGAAACGCTCTACTTCCCCGTACATGCCGGGAATGCTGAGGCAACCCTCCGTTCCGGTCTCGCAGCCTTCCGAAGCGACGATCACCGGATTGATCAATTCAATAAGGCCTTCGCCCACATCAATGACAACAACGCGCAACGATACGCCGACCTGCGGTGCGGCCAAGCCCACCCCGTCCGCTTCCTGCATTGTCTGTACCATATTGTCAAGCAAAGATCGTACCGTTTTGGTTATTTTGGCCACTGGCTTTGCTTTTTCCTTTAATACCGGATCCCCGGCTCGGCGTATATCTAGGACCGACATGAAGAGCCTCCTGAAAGAAATTTTGATTCAAATTAAATTTTATCACACCGAATGAAAAAACACCATGAACCACTTGCTACATCATGCCCAACGGATCCACATCCACGATGACATCACGGGAACAGGCGATCCCGGTTTCTACCAGCAAGGACTTGGCCAAAGTCAAGTCTTCGCCGCGCAACAAGGTATGGACGCGGAACACATCGCCAATTTTTGAAACCGGCGCGACAAAAGGGCCCATGATCTCGACATTCGCCTGCATTTTGGCAAACCGCTCGGATAGAACAGCGGCCATTGCTTCCGCTGACTTCATTGTCCGGATTTCATCCCGTCCCGTAACCGTCAGCTTTATAAACCTGGCAAACGGCGGATAGTACAATTGTTTGCGAAAGATGGCTTCCTGGCTGTAAAACATCGCATAGTCCTGCGCCGTTCCCGCTTGCAGCGCATAGTGATCGGGATGATAGGTCTGGACCACTACCCGACCGGGTTTGGATCCCCGGCCTGCCCGCCCGGCCGCCTGCATTACCAAAGCGAAGGAGCGCTCCGCTGCCCGAAAATCCGGGAGATTTAACGAGGAGTCAGCGGCCAGAATCCCGACTGCCGTTACGTTTTCAATATCGTGACCCTTGGCGACCATCTGTGTGCCAAGCAAAATATCCGACTTTCCGGCGCGAAATTTTTCCAGCAGATGTTCGTGCCCCATTTTTCCGCCGGTAGTATCCTGATCCATTCGGGTCAGCCGTATGCCCGGCAGCAAGGCAGTCAACTCCTCTTCCAACTTTTGGGTGCCGGCGCCAAAATAGCGGATGTATTTGCTGTGACAGGAAGGGCAGCTGGCGGGAACGGCATGAACGGCATCGCAATAGTGGCAGCGCAATTGCCCGCCGTGCATGTGGTAGACCAACGGAACGCTGCAATGGGCGCAACGCATGACATAGCCGCATTCCCGGCACATGACGAAAGTGGAATGCCCCCGGCGATTGAGCAGCAAAATGGCCTGTTCGTTCTTGTTCTGCGTCTCCTGTAACAGTTGGACCAGTGGTTCCGAAAGGACGCTTTTACGACCGGCCTTTAACTGTTCCCGCATATCCACGACTTCTACCGTCGGCAAGGTCGATCCGTCAACACGCTGCGGCAACTCGATCAGTTCGTAGTTCCCTGAGATTGCGGCATAATAGGATTCAACCGCCGGCGTGGCGCTGCCGAGTACGACGGTGGCTCCCAAGGAAGCCGCCCGCATCAGGGCGGTATCCCGCACATGATAGCGTGGCGATTCTTCCTGCTTATAGGTAAATTCGTGTTCTTCATCAATAATGATCAGGCCCAGAAAATTTCCGGGCAAAAACAAGGCGGATCGGGTTCCGATCACGACCCGGGTATCGCCGCTACGAAAACTGTCCCAGACATCCCGCCGTTCCGCAACAGACAAGCGGCTGTGAACAACAGCAACGTCAGAGCCGAACCGCGCCTTAAAACGTCGCAAGAGCTGGCTCGTCTGGGCAATTTCCGGAATCAGCACCAGAACCTGTCGATGGACCGCCAGGGTTTCCGCTGTCGCCTGCAGGTAAACTTCGGTTTTGCCGCTGCCGGTTACCCCATGCAACAAGAACGTTTTTGACTGTTTCTTCCTGATCGCCGGAAGGATGAGATCGAGAGCGTTTTGTTGCGCTGGGGTGGCTTGCACTGATGGGCAGACACCGGTCAGTTCGCAATAGCTGTCCCGCTGGAGCCTGATTTTTTCTTCACGAGCCCAGCCTGCGGTCAGCAACGCTTTGACAGAGGCATCCCAGGCAATCCCGCCTGGATTGCGCGACACCGTCAGACGACCTTCCAAAAGCAGTCGTTCCAGAAGTCGCTTTTGCGCAGGCTTTCCCCGCCACTCCTGCAAAGCCGATTTGATCTCGGCCAAATCGACCGCCAAGGTGATCTGTCGGACCCATTTAGCGCCGATCCGTTGGCGAGTCTGGCGGCAGGCGACAATCAATCCGTCCCGGACAAGTTTCGCCAGTTCGGCGCGGCAACCGGCGCCAAACACCGCCCGCAACCGCTGAAAACCGATCTTCCCTTTTTGTCGGATGAATTCGAAGACGGCTCCGTTGGAGTCGCCGAGTTCGCTGTTCTCGGCAGCCACCTGATAAAAAAGTTCGGATGCGATGCCGGATTTTCCAGGAATAAACAAACGTAACGCTTCACCGAGCGAACACACATAATACTCGCTGATCCAACGAGCCGTCGAAAGCATTTCTTCATCAAACCAGGCTTCGGCATCCGGTGCGTCCTGAATGCTTTTTAAACCGGTCAGGTCCTCTTCGGGCAACGATTCGCGAACCTCCAACACAAAGCCTTCCGCAGCGTTGGCGCCAAAAGGAACGACAACCCGCCATCCCGCATCCAGATACGAAAATTCCGGCGGAATCTGATACGAAAAGGCCCGGCGGATACTACTGGCCTGAACATTAACACATACTTCAGCAATGCGACTCAACATTTCCACTACTTTCACAGCTTGTCTGCATTTTTCCTGACGATGCTCCCGACCACTCAGGGTTATTCGGAGCATTGTAATGGTTTCGGTTCGACAGGCTGTTTTTCCTGCCTGCAGGCCGGACAATGCGGAAAAGCCAGCGGCAGTCGCCACTGGCTTTTCCAAAGCATCAAGCAAGTCAAATTCTATTTTTGAAAGGGAGTCATTTGATACCGGTATACTTCGGAGATTTCCCGCGTATAGCCGGGATAGAGCCCCTTGCCCATGCCAAGAACAATGCGGGCGCCGCGGTTGAACAGCACTAACAGTTCATTGGTTGTCGGATCAATGGTCAGTCCTTCGATCTCGCCCTGCTTTTTGAGTTGGGTGAAAGATTTTTCCAGAACAACACTAGCGTACGATTTATCGGTTACATTGACGCGATAGAGATGATCCGGTTCTTCCAGATCGGCGGTCCCGTCATCGGCTGTCAAATACAATGCGCCCTTCCAGTAAAATACTCCCTGTACCCACTGCGGAACGGGTTGCAGGTGAATTTTGCGCAAATAGGCGCCGGTATCCAAGCTGTATTCATAAAGATATCTGCCGCTTTCTTCACCGACCCAGGAACACATCCAAACCGTCCGTTTATCACGGTCGACCGTAATTCCGGATACTTCTTCCTGCCCGCTGGACGGCTCGAAGCGGAAGGTTCTCTTCAATTTCAATGTCTTGGCATCGTGAATGGCGATCTGGATGTCCTTGCCGACGCCATCCATAAAGTTTTCCGCGCTTACGAAAATTTCGCCGTTGAAAACGTCGATATCGCCGATGTGGTTGGAGGGAATCGCATACCCTTCGAAGGGGTTTTCGTTCGCCAGAAGCAGTTTTCCGGATTTGTCATACTTGTACAAAGCCTTGCTGCCGCTGACATAAAAGAATTCACCGTCCGTCGCGATCCCCTGGCGACCTTTCACTTCGAAGGAACCAAGCAACGTGTAATTATAGTTGGGAAGCATTTCGGCCGGTTTGGGAGCTCCTTTGGCCAAGACAACGCCGGCGCTGAGGCTCAGGATAAGAATCAGACACAGAACTGTAAATCGTTTCACACAAAAGTCCTCCTTCTTCCTTTTCTTCTTCCCCCCGATGAGTCATGTTCAGGCGCTATCCGCAAACTTGCCCGCCTCCTCCCTTTGGTGCACCTGAAATACCATTCCCGTTACTTATTCGCGAATGCTTCCGATCCTCCTGCAAATTTACAGAAAATTAACAAAGAAATTGACCCTTATCAAATATTGCCGACATGGATGTATTGCAGTCCGACTTCTTCACCGATCGTCCTGGCCAAATACAACGAGCTCAAGGGAGTAATCGGCGTATCCATCATCCGCCACGCCGGAAAGAATCGCGTCACGTGCCATGGTACATCGAGACCGAGTTCTGTGGCAATAAACCGGGCAATAATCTCCAGCTGGCGTGGTTGATCGTTGACCCCGGGCACGATCAGCGTGGTGATTTCCTGATGAACGCCCGCCTTCCGCAGATATTTCAATGATTCCATGATCGGTTCCGCAGTAGCGCCGCAATATTTTTCGTAGACATGATCGTTCGGTCCCTTGAAATCGACGTTGGCCGCATCCAACCAGGGAATGATGCAGTCCAGTGTTTCGCGGGACATGTAGCCGTTGGTAACCCAGATGTTTTTCAATCCTTTTTCATGGGCCAATTTCATTGTTTCCAGAGCATATTCCAGGAAAATAGTTGGCTCGGAATAGGTATAGGCAATGGACGGACAATCATATTCGAGAGCTTGGGCAACATGTTCCGCCGGCGAAATATCGACTCCCTCAATGTCCATATCTGGTTTGGGACTTTGGGATATTTCCCAGTTTTGGCACCATTGGCAACGGAAATTGCACCCAACGGCGGCAAAAGAGTATACCCTCGTTCCGGGTAAAAAATGATACAGTGGTTTTTTTTCCATCGGATCAACATGCGCCGCCACACATTTTCCGTAGTTGAGTGCATATAGCACTCCCTGGCGGTTTTCCCGCACGCCGCAAATACCGCGCCTGCCTTCCGCAATCAGGCAACGATGATTGCACACGGCGCATTTCACTTTGCCATCCGTGGTTTTATTATATAGTAGGGCTTCTTTCATCTTTGATTCCCCCTCCTATTTCTTCGGATCGCAGTTCTTCTGTCAGCAATACCGCTTTGTCGGTTTGTTCCCATGGCAAATTCAAATCTTCCCGGCCGAAATGGCCGTAGGCGGCGATCTGCAAATATATCGGCCTGCGAAGATCAAATTGTTGGATAATCGCAGCCGGTCGCAGGTCAAAATGCTTCCGGATCAGTTCTTGAATTCTTTCTTCACAGATCTTGTTCGTGCCAAACGTATCCACCATGACTGAAACAGGATGGGCGACGCCGATGGCGTAGGCCAACTGGATTTCGCACTTCTCCGCCAGGCCGGCGGCCACAATGTTCTTGGCGATATATCGTGCGGCATAAGTTGCCGTTCGGTCCACTTTGGTAGGATCTTTCCCGGAAAATGAACCGCCGCCATGCCGGGAGTAACCGCCATAGGTATCGACAATGATCTTTTTCCCGGTGAGGCCGGTATCGCCCTGCGGCCCGCCAATCACAAACCGCCCGGTTGGATTCACATAATACTTTGTTCGTGCATCCAACAAATTGGTCGGCGCTACAACCTGTACGACCCGCTCCAGAACATCCTGGCGGATGATTTCCGACGGGATATTGTCATCGTGCTGGCAGGCAATGACAATCGCTTCAATCCGAACGACATGATTTCCACGATACTCCACCGTAACTTGCGTTTTCCCGTCCGGACGCAAATAGGGCAATTCGCCGGATTTGCGAACGTCAGCCAATCGTTTCGCCAACTGGTGCGCCAAGACGATCGGCAATGGCATCAATTCCGGAGTTTCATTGCAGGCAAAACCGAACATGAGCCCCTGATCGCCGGCGCCCAGCCTGTCCAAATCGTCGTGCGATCCCTGCTTGCTTTCCATCGATCGATTTACACCCACGGCAATATCGGGCGACTGTTCGTCGATTCCTGTAAGAACGGAGCAGCCGTTGCCGTCGATTCCAAATTCTGTTCGCGTATAGCCGATTCGTTTCAATATATTTCGGGCAATTTGAGGAATGTCGACGGCGCACGTCGTGGAAATCTGTCCGGCGACAAAGACCAAACCTGTGCTGACCATCGTTTCGCAAGCGACTCGTCCATTCGGATCTTCCGCCAAAATGGCGTCCAATATTCCATCCGATATTTGATCGCAAATTTTATCGGGATGCCCTTCCGTGACCGATTCGGAGGTAAAATACCAGCTGTTCATGCCCAAACCTCCCTCCTGGCGTTCGGATTTCCTGGGTGAAGAAGTCACGGAAAAATATCTGAATGTTTCGAGTATATTATAACAATTCCTTTCCTTGCTCTCTACTGCAATTAAATTTCAAAATAAAAAGTCTGGGCGCATGCCCAGACTATAACTGTTTGTGAATGTTTGCTTGGTGATGCGATAAAGTTAGCTGGCCGCCCGTTCCCCCAGATAGGCTTCCATAACGCGTGGATCATGGCGAATTTTATCAGCCTTTCCATGCAGCACGATTTTACCGGTTTCCATGACATAGGCATAATCGGCGATTTTAAGAGCCTGGCGGACATTTTGTTCCACCAGCAGGATCGTGGTTCCGCTCTGGCTGATTTCCCGAATCACTTGAAAGATATCGGCGACAACCAGCGGCGCAAGGCCCATCGATGGTTCGTCCAGCAACAGCAGTTTGGGGCGGGATAGCAACGCCCGGCCAATTGCCAGCATTTGCTGCTGTCCACCGGACAATGTCCCGCCCAGTTGATTCTTTCGTTCTTCCAGGATCGGGAATCGTTCAAAAATATGCTGGATATCTTGCGCCACTTCTTTATCGCGACGTTGATAGGCGCCCATCTCCAAATTCTCCATGACAGTCATTCGGGCAAGGATATTTCTTCCCTCGGGAACCAAGGCGATTCCCTGCCGGACTACGTCGTGGACCGGCATTTTTTTAAGCGATTTTCCCAGAAAAAGAATGTCACCGGATTCTACTGACAATAGCCCCATGATGGCTTTCATGGTTGTGGTTTTCCCGGCGCCATTGGCGCCGATCAGGGATACGACCGAGCCCGCCGGCACGTCCAAATCAACGCACTTCAACGCCGTGATGTTGCCATAGCCGGCGATAATCTGACGAAGTTCCAGCATGTTCATTCTTCCTCCTTCCCCAAATAGGCTTCAATCACTTCTGGATTGTTCTGAACTTCCTGCGGCGATCCTTCGGCGATTTTCCGACCGAAATTTAAAATAACCAGCCGTTCGCAAACATTCATCACCAAATGCATATCATGTTCGATCAGTACGACCGATTTTTTCATCGATTGGATTTTTTTGATCAGTAACCGCAACTCTTCCGTTTCCGTTTCATTCATTCCCGCCGTCGGTTCATCCAGCAACAAAAGATCCGGATCCGTTGACAACGCCCGGGCAATTTCCAATCGTCGTTGTTTGCCATATGGCAATGAACCGGCTACGGTAGCTTTTTCCTCGCCGATTCCCACCAGTTCCATCAATTCCGCTGATTTTTCCCGGATGTGCCGTTCTTCACCACGTTGCTTCGCGGTGCGCCAAAGCCCCTGCCATAATCCGGCATTGCTCCGGCAGTGGGCGCCAACCATCACATTTTCCAAAGCGGACATATGCCCGAACAACCGGATATTTTGGAAGGTCCGAGAAATCCCCAATTCCGTGACTTTATGCGGTCGCAGGCCGACAACCGGTTGATTGCGGAAGGCGATCTTGCCGGAACTGGGCGCGAAGACGCCTGTAATCAAATTGAACAGCGTGGTTTTTCCGGCGCCATTGGGACCAATCACGCCGAGAATTTCGCCGGGTTGTACTCCGAAGCTGACCTCCGACAATGCGGCCAACCCGCCAAAGTTTTTACTGACTTTTTCAAGCGACAACATCATCTTGCTTCCTCCCCGTCACTTCGACCGGTTTGACGGACTCACTCCAGCGCAACCGCCGCTTCCAGTTTTGGATTGAAGTTTCATCTAATAGTCCCTGTGGCCGGAACGTCATCATGACAACCAGGATTGTCCCGTAAATCATTTCACGATAGATGGCGGCGGAACGCAGGATTTCCGGCAGGGAAGTCAGAATCACCGAACCGAGCAGCGGTCCCCAGACCACATTGCTGCCGCCCAGTACGGCGAACAACAAAA
>CAZRQI010000023.1:0-18387 GCA_964602025.1 uncultured Veillonellaceae bacterium | reverse complement strand
TTCTCTTTGTTCAGTTTTCAAGGAACCCCGTCTCTCGACGGCTTGTATATCTTAACATGCGACCTTGGCCTTGTCAAGCCGTCCTGAAAAACATCGAAATATCGCTGTAACTCCAATAAAATAGGGCGTTACCCCAATTTACAATGACCAAATTTCTCGCTCAGCGCTGAATTTTTTTCGACCGCAATTTGTCCACATTCACCAAAATCTTTCCTATGCAAGGATAGTCGTGATATGGAAAAGGACCAGGCAAAGCCTGATCCTTAAAAGCATCCTGCATCATGAATTCAAAAAAATCAACCGCAATACCAGAACAATCAGCCTTCAGACGAGTCTTTCTGTCGCATGTGCGGAAAAAGGATGACATCCCGGATTGAATAGCTATCCGTCAGGAACATGGCCAGCCGGTCAATCCCGATTCCCAGTCCGCCAGTAGGCGGCATCCCGTATTCCAGGGCCGTCACGAAGTCCTCATCCATCATGTGGGCTTCGGAATCACCGGATTCCCGCTGCGCCACCTGCTCCAGGAAGCGTTGCTTTTGATCCATTGGATCGTTCAGCTCAGAAAAACCGTTGGCAATCTCCCGGCTGAAGATAAAGGCTTCAAACCGGTCCGTATATTCCGGATCATCCTGACACCGTTTGGCCAGCGGCGAAATTTCGGTGGGATAGCGGACAATGAACGTTGGCTGCACCAAATGTTCTTCCACTTTTTCTTCAAAAATATCATTCAAAATCCCGCCCACCCCATGGGACGGCTCGTAGTGAACCCCGATGGAGTCCGCCGCCTTGCGCGCTTCCTCCACGGTGCGAATGTCGGAAAAGTCGACACCGGAATATTGCTTTACCGCCTCTGCCATGGTAATGCGCGGCCAAGACGGGGTGAGGTCGATTTCCTTCCCCTGATAGATGATTTTGGTCGTACCCAAGACTTCCTCGGCAACGGCGGCAATGACTTCTTCCGTCAAGGTCATAACCGTATTGTAATCGCCGAAGGCCTGATACAGTTCCAGCAGAGTGAATTCCGGATTATGCTTGATGTCGATGCCTTCATTGCGGAATACACGGTTCAGTTCATAGATCTTTTCGAATCCGCCGACAATCAGACGTTTCAGATACAGTTCCGGCGCAATTCGCATATACAGCTTCATGTCCAGAGCATTATGATGCGTGATAAACGGCCGCGCCGCCGCACCGCCCGGAATAGGATGCATCATCGGTGTTTCCACTTCGAGAAAGCCGCGAGAATCCAAGGTCCGGCGCAACGCCTGAATCATCCGGCTGCGAACCAGGAACGCCCGTTTCACATCCGGATTGACAATAAGATCCAAGTAACGCTGGCGGTAACGGATTTCAACGTCTTTCAGGCCATGCCACTTCTCCGGCAAGGGCCGTAAAGCTTTTGTCAAAAACTCCACTGCGCTGGCTTTAATGCTGATTTCACCGGTGCGGGTGCGGAATACTTCCCCCTCAACGCCAATGATATCTCCCAAATCGAATTGATGGACGACGTTATAGGCTTCATCGCCCAATACATCGTGCCGCAGATACAATTGAATCTGCCCGGTTATATCACGCAGATTGGCGAAGCCAGCTTTGCCATGGCCTCGAATCGCCATTAGCCGTCCTGCCACGCGAACTTTTTTTCCTTCAAGTTGTTCAAAATTGTCCAAGATTTCCTGGGCATGGTGCGAAGCTTCATAATGACGGCCAAACGGCTCGATTCCCTTGTCGACGATCGCCGTCAATTTATCACGGCGGGCTTGCAACAGTTCATTCAGTTCTTCGTCCGCGTGTCCCGCCGTTGAATTTATGATTTCAGTCATGACCGACCCCTCTTACTTCAGTTCATCTGAATATTGATGACTTTAAATTTCATCCGGCCCGCCGGCGCTACGACTTCCACGATCTGGCCGACCTTCTGCCCCAAAACTGCACTGCCAACTGGCGATTCGTTGGAAATTTTCGCCTCGCTCGGATCCGCTTCCGCCGAACCGACAATGGTGTAAACCATTTCGCGCCCGTTATGGGCTGCCTTGCCTTTGCCTTCCTTAACTTCTTTGAGTGTAACGGTGCAACCCAGCCCCACCGTTTCCGTGTCGGATTCGCAGCTTTCAATCAGTTTGGCGCTCCGCAGCATCTTCTCCAAGGTTTGCAATTCGCCTTCAATAAAAGCCTGCTCATTTTTTGCATCTTCATATTCGGCATTTTCGCTGATGTCCCCGAACTCAATGGCCTGTTTGATTCTTTCGGCAACCTCCTGGCGGCGGACAGATTTCAAATGTTCCAATTTCTGTTCGAGCTTCTTTAACCCGTCTGTTGTCAGGATCGTTTCTTTTTCAGCCATCGTGTAGTCTCCTTTACGCATATGTCTGAATTCCGCCGGATGGATGCCCGGCTGCCTCTGCGGCGTTCAGGTAAAGAAAAAATGCCAAGTATTACACTTGACAGTACTTTTCAGTACTTTTCCCCACAATTATAGGCACATTCTAACGGTTTGTCAATTTGCTCATTTCGCTGATCCGTCATTTAAAACCCGATAGAGTTCGTCCGGGCTGACAAGGCGCGGCTCCCGACCCGCAAAAAAATCCGGCGCCGCAATACGCCATAAATTCACGATCAGTTCAGAACAAACCATGGTTTTTGACGTTTTCGCCGGGAGATGGTCCAAAGCCCAACCGCCAGCTTTCCGACCAAAGAGTTCTTTCAGGCCGATCGCCGCACAGGTCCGATAACCGTACGGTATATTCCCGTCAGCCCATCGGTGCGCCAATGCCAACATTCCGGCATACGTCGTCGCCGAAATTGTCCGTGGGATTTCGATTCGCGTCGGCCAGGCATCGTATTTATGCCCGGATTGAAGGATCAACCCCCTCCCGACCAAAGCCTCGACCAGAAGACCTTCCTGCTCAAAGCGAAGGGCGACATGCGACCAGCGGGAGTGGGTGACGGTGGTCACGAGGGAATCGAGCCAGCTGGAACCAGTAACAAAAATAAAGGTGACCGTTTTCACTGCCAAGGCTCCAAAGGAAACCGCGCCAGAATTCTTTTGCACAAATCCACACTCAACGGCGAATCATCATGCCGCATGCCTTTTTTGAGTCCCTGCAACGCCCGCACTCCCGGCTCTGTCGTCAGCCCCAAGTCAGCTGTCAGTCTTGACATAACAGTTCGGCGGGCCTGGCTCCTGGCGTCTTGCCAATTCCGTTCCCCCTTGCACTGTTCCGTCATCTCCTGAAACATATAAAATTGCGCCATATTCGTCATCGGATTCCCGCAGGCGCCGGCTTGCGTATTTCCCAAAATTTCCGGCAAAGCGTACCGCATACTTTTTTCCACCGACCAAGTCAGCTCGTGCGCTTCATCCCGCATGGCTTCCTGCAGGGTTCGGGCGCTGCACAACCCATACGTCCGCAGGGAACGGATCATCGCGTGTTCAACGGTATGGGCCGCCTCCATGCCGACCAACCCTCTCAGGTTCGCCGTCATGCTGATCTCTGAATTGTCTTCAACATCGTGGCCATATAACGTGACCGGGATATCGTTCAGGCTTCGGAATTCAGTAAAGCCGCCTTGCGGAATCCAACCGGCGCCAGACACAACCGGATAATCACTACGCCGCTGCCGAAAATCCATTTTTTCCAGCCCATCCACCATCAGCGCGCCCTGCGCCGCACTCATGGCATCCCATCTTGCATGCGTATTGCCTTCGAGAACGACCGCCAGGAAAGGAACGGGCTCTTTTCCCGGCATCTCGATCAATTGCCGGCGCATGTCCACAATTTTTGCCAAAACGCCGATCCGGTACAGCGAGCCCGATGCGGGAACGAATGGACAAACAAACACCTGCTCCCCGGGTTCGACCGGCAGCGCCTGCTCCGCCGCTCCAGCGAAAAATCCTCCTAGCGCATGCCCACCACCGGGACGGGGCAATATTCCGTTCATGACCGGAATCAGGAAAATGGGCACAAAGAATCTCCCTTCCCATACTCGTCGAGAATCTGTCGGAAATCCTCCCGTTTCAACGCTTGATTAAAGCGGGTGCGCAATTCGGCCGATTTGGGGAACCCCTTCACATAGCAAACCGCATGGCGGCGCATTTCCCGAATCGCGATATGTTCACCTTTCAGCTCCATCAACATATCCAAGTGCCGCAGCATCGTTGTTCCCCGTTCCGCAAACGATGGCGACGGCGGGATTTTTTTGTCCTTCAGGTAACCGGCGATCTGCCGGAAAATCCAGATATTCCCGCAAGCCGCCCGACCGACCATGACTCCGTCGCACTCGGTTTCGAGCAGCAAGCGTTCCGCATCGTGCACAGTCCGGACATCGCCATTGCCAATCACAGGAATGGCGACAGCCCGCTTGACCTGGCGGATAATCTCCCAATCCGCGTTGCCGCCGTAAAATTGCTCCCGGGTCCGGCCATGCACGGCAATTGCGCTGATTCCCGCCTGTTCCGCCCGTTTTGCGATTTCGACGGCGTTAATGGAGTTCTCGTCCCAGCCGGCCCGAATTTTCACAGTTACGGGGATATCGACTGCTGCGACCATTGCTTTCAGAATCCTTTCCGCCAGTTCCGGGAAACGCAACAGGGCTGACCCTTCCCCATTACGGACAATTTTATGGGTAGGACAGCCCATATTAAAATCAATGATATCCGCGCCGCTTGCTGCAACCCGGCGAGCCGCCTCCGCCAATTCGTCCGGAACCGAGCCGAACAGCTGGATGGCCGTAGGCCGTTCGCGCGGATCGATCCGAATCAGTTCTTTGGTGCGGCAATTTTCATATAATAGTCCTTTGGCGCTCACCATTTCCGAGACAACCAGCCCGCAGCCCATTTCCTTCGCCAGCAGGCGGAACGCCAGGTCCGTCACGCCAGCCATCGGGGCCAGCACGGACGGGCTCTCAATTTTTACCTTACCGATTGCGTTCATGAATGATCCGGAGGCCCTCCAAGGTGATGAACGGTTCCACGACATCGATCGTTTTCGATTCCTGTGCAATCAGATTCGCCAACCCGCCTGTCGCCACGACTTTGGCGTCGGCACCCAGCTCCTGCTTCATCCGCCGGACGACTTCGTCCACTTGCCCGACAAAGCCAAAAATGATGCCGGCTTGCATGCTGGCAACCGTATTGCGGCATATAGCGTTCTTGGGGCGCACCAGCTCGATGCGCGGCAACTTCGCCGCTCGCTGGAACAGCGCTTCGGTCGATATCCCGATCCCCGGTGCAATGGCTCCGCCCAGGTAGTCGCCATTTTCCGCCACGGCGCAGAAGGTGGTGGCCGTCCCGAAGTCCACGAGAATCAGCGGCCCGCCATATTTATCATACGCGCCGACCGCATTGACAATCCGGTCTGCGCCGACTTCACGCGGATTCTCATAGTGAATGCGGACGCCGGTTTTGGTGCCGGGCCCGACAATCAGAGGCTCGCCGCCAAAGTATCGGGTGCACATCCTCTGCAGTGGCACAATCACGGGCGGAACAACGGATGAAATAATAACGGCGCCAATCTGTTTCATGTCGACTTTCATGTGTTGAAACAGATTATAAATCAAGATGCCGTATTCATCGGAAGTTCGTTGTCGATCCGTCGAGATCCGCCAATGGCAAAGCAATTCTTTTCCCTTGTATATCCCCAGAACAATATTAGTATTGCCAACATCCACAACCAGCAGCAATCCTTACGCCCCCCACATTTTTCGTTCGTGTTCTCACACAGGTCGGATCGAAACATCGCCAGCCAAAACCCGTTCCACGCCCTGATCGGTCTCGACCAGCAAAGCACCGTCGCTGTCGATGTTTATCGCCTTACCCTGATACGATTTATCCGGGGCGATTACATTGACCATCCGGCCCAGCGTGATCGATTCGCGTCGCCACGCCGTCAGAACCGCTTCAAAGCCGGATTCTTTGACGGCCAGATACAGTTCTTCCAAGCATTCCAGAACCCGGATCAGCAAATCCAGCCGGGATACCGGCGCGCCTTTTTCCACCAGGATCGAGGTGGCGATTTCCTTAAGCTCCGGCGGAATTTCGTCGGCGGCAATATTTACATTGATTCCCGTGCCGATCACAATATGGTTGATCGCATCCATCTCGGCGCTCATCTCCGTCAGGATTCCCACCAGTTTTCGACCGTTGCACAGGATGTCGTTCGGCCATTTTATGCCGCAGGGAATGCCGGCAACCTCCCGAATGGCGCGATTCAAAGCCACCGCGGCCATCAACGTGCACTTGGGAGCTTCCTGGGGCGGAAACGGCGGTCGCAAAACGACCGACATCCAAATCCCTTTGGCGGCCGGCGAAAACCAACCGCGGGAAAGCCTGCCGCGGCCTCCCTGCTGCGCTTCCGTGATCACCAACGTCCCTTCTGGGCAGCCGGCAACCGCACATTTTTTGGCTTCGTTGTTGGTTGAGTCAATTTCGGTGTAATAATGGATTTCACTGCCCAGAATGCGGGTTGTCAAGCGGGGACAGACTTCTTCCGGGCGCAACAGATCCGGCAGCTGCCGCAGTCGATGCCCCTGGCTTACCGTGGATTCGATGTCATAGCCGCTCTGCCGCAGTTTCTGAATCTGTTTGCTGACTGCCGTACGGGAAATGTTCAGTTGCCGGCCCAGTTCCTCCCCGGATACGAACTGTCCGGTACGGCTACGAAGCATATCAAGAATAGCGCTGCGATTCATTGTTGATTCTCCCCGATTCATCGTTACCCGATATTCTGATTACTTCTTGATTTCCCCGTGTTTTTCCTCGTTTTTCAATTCAGAAATCTGATTGGCATCATTCAGGAAAGCAACCGTTGGTTTCCAGCCCTTTGCTTCCTTGTCATCCACTACCGCATAGGTAATGATGATCACCTTGTCGCCGGGTTGCACCAATCGAGCGGCGGCGCCGTTCAAACAAATGACTCCGGAGCCCCTGGGCCCGGGAATCGCATAGGTTTCCAAGCGTTCGCCGTTATTGATGTCGACAACCTGAACTTTTTCATTGATGAAAATATCCGCCGCATCCATCAGGTCTTCATCAATCGTTATGCTGCCGACATAATCCAGGCAGGCCTGCGTCACCGTGGCCCGATGCAATTTTGATTTAAATACGGTACGAAACATCTTAGTTTTCCCCCCAAAGTAAATTGTCAATCAGACGGGTCTTGCCAAACCGGACCGCCATGGCGATCAGCGCCGATCCTTCGATGCGCGGCAAGGCCAGCAGGGTTTGCGTATCGACGATCTCGACATAATCAATCACAGCCAGAGGTTCCTGCGACAAACAACCGTTCATCGCCGCCAGCAGCGTGGCAGCGTCCCGCTCCCCAGCCTGCAGCATTTTTTCCGCCAGTCGCAGGGAACGCGACAAAACCAACGCTGCCTGGCGCTCTGTCTGGCTCAAAAATTGGTTTCGCGACGAAAGAGCCAGTCCGTCCGCTTCCCGAACAATCGGCACCGCCACGATCTTCACATTCATGTTCAAATCGGCGACCATTTGTCGGATCACGGCAACCTGTTGGGCATCCTTCTGGCCAAAATATGCTACATCCGCTTCCGTAATGTTGAACAACTTCGTCACGACCGTCGCAACGCCGCGAAAATGACCGGGACGCGACGCACCGCACAATGTGTCGGTAATTCGCGCGACATCGACGAATGTCAACGTTTTACCATTGCCAGTCGGGTACATTTCATCGACGGAAGGAGCGAATAAAACATCAATCCCGGTTGTTGCCGCCATTTTTGAGTCACGAGGAAGATCACGCGGATAGACCCCATAATCTTCTGTCGGTCCAAACTGCAGCGGGTTCACAAACAAGGTGGCAATCACAAACCCCTGTTCGCTTCGTGCCTGCCGCATCAGCGTCAGGTGTCCCTCGTGCAGATAACCCATCGTGGGAACCACGCCGATGGTCTTGCCAAGGGCCCGGGCATCGCGAATTTTTTGTTTCAGTTCTGCAATGTGTGTAATTACTTGCATGCAAACACCTCTTCGTTCAGCCGGAAACAAAAACCAAAAGCGCCTTTCCCGCAAGCGGGAAAGGCGCATATCAACCATCAAAACATTGCGTCCTCCCGTCTCGGTCTCTCAGGATCCAAGCGGTTCAGGAAATGTTCAATTGCTTTTTGCCACGGCCGGTTTGTGCAGCTCCCGGAAGGATGCCGCCATAATTCGCCATAATAGTAGCATGTTGCAATGTCCGCGTCAATAAGGAAAAATAAAATTATGCGTTTCGGGTCTGTTTCTCCATCGTCTTTGCCAGAAAAGCGGCCATGTCACTGACAATATAGCGTTCATGCCGGCATTTTCCCACAACTTCCTTGTCGTCCGAGGCAACAACCTCGAAAACCAGACGTTTGCCGGCAACTTCGACCAGCTTGGCATGCGCGACAACCTGCATGCCAACCGGTGTCGCCGCCAAATGACTCATTTCAACCTTAATGCCGACACTGCCCTCGCCCGGCGACAACAGCGGTCGGATCGCCGCGATAGCCGCCTGTTCCATCAGTGCGACCAGCATTGGCGTTGCGTATACTTTTGCGCCGGCATTGCCGAACATTTCCGCGGTATTCGCATCGGAAACCAATACCGAAGCCTCACCGGTCACTCCGGGGATTAATCCTTCAGGCATTGCCACCACTCGCTTCCGGAAAGTTATAAACCACCTTGGGGCCTGATTCCGAATCCGGTGTCGGCATGACATCGGGCGGAGTCGAAATGGTATCCTGCACCTCTTCATCGGTCGGCTTTTCGGCGATCCGTCCGTCCTTCATCAGTTGTTCCAATTCCGAGGCCTCAAGGGTTTCTTTTTCAATCAGAGCGTTGGCGATCAGATGGAGCTTATCCAAGTTTTCCTTGAGCATGGTTTCGGTTTTTTCATAAGCATCCTCGATCATACGCCGGACTTCCTTGTCAATCGAATAGGCGACTTCTTCGCTATAGTTCCGGTCACGGGCGATATCCCGACCCAGGAACACCTGGGCGTCCTGGCGGCGGCCAAACGTGATCGGACCCAAGACTTCACTCATGCCAAATTCGCAGATCATCTTGCGGGCCAACTCGGTCGCTCTTTCCAGATCATTTTGGGCGCCGGTTGAAATTTCTTCCAAGATCAGAGCTTCGGCCACCCGGCCGCCAAGCAGCGTCCGCAATTGTTCCCGAAGTTCGGAACGGGTCGCATAGTTTCGTTCTTCTTTCGGCAGCATCAATGTATACCCGCCGGCGCGGCCGCGGGGAATAATGGAAACCTTATGAACGGGGTCCGCATTCGGCAGCAACATGCCGATCAATGCATGCCCTGCTTCATGGTAGGCCGTAAGCTTTTTATCACGGTCGCTGATCACTTTGCTCTTACGCTCCGGACCTGCTACCACACGTTCAATGGATTCTTCCAATTCCTCCATGCCGATCCGCTTCTTGTTGCGGCGGGCGGATAACAGGGCCGCTTCATTGACGAGGTTGCTCAGGTCCGCGCCAGTAAAACCGGGCGTGCGGCGTGCCAGCACTTCCAGGTTGGCTTCCTTTTCCACTGGTTTTCCTTTGGTATGAACTTTAAGGATCTCCTGACGGCCTTTGACATCCGGTTTGTCAACGACAATATGCCTATCAAACCGGCCCGGCCGCAACAAAGCCGGGTCCAGGATATCCGGCCGGTTGGTCGCGGCGATGATGATAATGCCTTCATTGACGCCAAAGCCGTCCATCTCCACGAGCAGCTGGTTCAGCGTTTGTTCCCGCTCGTCATGCCCGCCGCCAAGACCGGCGCCTCGTTGCCGGCCAACCGCATCGATTTCATCGATGAACACGATGCAGGGGGCGTTCTTTTTTGCTTGTTCAAACAAATCGCGCACGCGGGAAGCTCCCACGCCCACGAACATTTCCACGAAATCCGAACCGCTGATGGAGAAAAACGGCACGCCCGCCTCGCCGGCCACCGCCCGGGCCAGCAAGGTCTTGCCGGTTCCGGGAGGCCCAAAGAGCAAGACGCCCTTGGGAATCCGGGCTCCCAAATCGTTAAACTTCTTCGGGTGTTTCAGAAATTCGACGACTTCTTGTAATTCTTCCTTCGCTTCTTCGGCGCCGGCCACTTCGGCGAAGGTCACCTTGATCTTTTCCTCATTATGCAGCTTGGCGCGGCTTTTGCCGAACGACATCACCTTGCTGCCCCCACCCTGGGTTTGTTGCATGATAAAAAACCACACCCCGATGAGCAGCAGCATGGGCAACAAGGAAGAGAATAACGTCGTCCACCAGGGCGGTTGCGGCGGTTGTTCCGCTTTGATGTCAATCTTTTTCTCGCGCAGGTTATTGATCAACGTAGGATCGTTGGGAACAACCAGCGTAAATTCCTGACCATCTTTCAATTTGCCGCGGATGGTATTGTCGACTATCGTGACCCGCTCGACCTTCTGGTCCTCCACCTGCTTCAGAAAAGCGGTATAGGACACTTCCGTCTTGGTCGTCGTCTTGGAGGAATAATAGTCGATAATCGATATGGCAATAATGATGATCAGCAGGTAAAAACCTACATTGCGAAAAAACTTGTTCAAAAGGGCCTCCTATGGTCAGCCAATAAGCAGCCGACAATGATATGATTCGTAGGTAACAATTGTATCACAAATTTTCCTAACGGAAAAGAGTTGTCCTTGGCTTTGCGCCTTCAATCCTTGGAGTAAATCTCCGGTTTCAGAATCCCGATAAAAGGAAGATTCCGGTATTTGCCGGCGTAATCCAGCCCGTAGCCCACAACAAAGTAATCCGGAATGATGAACCCGTTATAATCGACCTGCACGTCGACCTTGCGACGGTCGGGCTTGCTGAGCAGCGTACAGATCCGAACGCTCGCCGGTTTGCGGGATTTCAGATTCTCCACCAGATAATTCAGTGTCAGTCCGGAATCGATGATGTCTTCCACTATCAACAGATGCCGGCCCTGCACCACTTCATCCAAATCTTTGAGGATGCGGACTACGCCGCTGGAATTTGTCGACAAGCCGTAACTGCTGATCGCCATGAAGTCAATATCGATCGGCCGCTTAATCGCCCGGGCCAAATCCGACATAAAGATGACCGCTCCCCGGAGAACCCCGATCATCAAAATATCCTTTCCGGCATAATCATTGGTGATTTGTTGTCCGAGTTCTCGCACGCGAGCCCCGATTTCTTCCGAAGTAATCAGAATTCGTTCCACATCTTTTAGCACTTGCTGTTGCCTCCCGTCAATGTATACTATCGTAAGAGATGATCTCGACCATAATATATTCGCGTGTATGCGCCGACAAACGGCCCCGTTCGGACCTCTGGAAACCTGCCACCCATAGAATTCCGGCGTCATCGCAGAGTATGGGCACGGAATCCCTTTGTGCAAGCGGTATTTTCAGATCAATCATTACTTTCTTCAGTTTACGGCTTCCCGGCGCCCCCAACGGTTGAATGCAATCACCGGGGCGGCGCCGCCGCAACAGCAGCGCTCCCTGCAACGAATCCCTGTCGAAAACGGCCCGGGTCGGACCCAGTGTAGGCATCGGCGGCCAACTACCGGCATGCAGCGTGCAGCGCAACACGATTCCCCATTCCGGAACCGCCGTTTCTCCCGGGCAATCCAAAGGCCGGGACCAGTCAAGGGACACCGTTTGTTCGGTAAACGCCGGAACGCTATTCGCGATCGTCTCGAGATATAGTTCCTGGTAGCTTTTGCGGGCTTGGCAGTTGCCCGGCAAATCCAGGCGACGGCTCCCGTGTTCCTGCAAAAAAAGGGCTCTGATTTGCTCGATATGGACATACTCGATACGCCGGTTGTCGCCGCGGATTTTCTCAAGCAGGTTTCGCAAACATTCTCTTTGCAAAGCGACCGCCAGTCCCGAAAAATTCAGGCCATCCAGCCGGTAACCCCGGTCCGTTCGGACTGACCAGCTCGCCAGATTCTCTTCGACGTACTCGCGCACAAATTGCTGTTCATCCGCCAAAACATCGGCTGTACGGCACAAGACATCCGTCAGGGACGGGTTAAATTCGCGTTGCAGGAAGGGAATCAATTCATGACGCAGACGGTTGCGGCAAAAATCCGCTTCATCGTTGGAAGCGTCATGTCGCGGCTGCAGCAGAGCCTCATGGCAATACTGCAAAATTTCCGACCGGTTCAGGCAGAGTAGGGGCCGGATCACATCGCCCCGCCGGGGCCGCATGGCGCCAAGGCCACGGCTGCCACTGCCCCGCAGCAAATTCAGCAACAAAGTTTCCGCCTGATCGTCCCGATGATGACCGGTCGCTATCCAGGCGCCGCCGACATCCGCGGCAATCTGGCGCAACTTTTCGTATCGAAGCTTCCGGGCGACCTCTTCCAGCGATCCGCCGCAGCGACGGAGTTCCTCTTCCACATCAACACGTACGTAAAAAAACGGCAAAGAAAGGTCGGCGCAAAAGTCACGGACAAAGTCCGCATCCTGGTCCGAATCCGGACCCCGCAACCCATGATCGACATGGGCTACAAAAAGCTGAAACCCCGCATCGCTGCGCAGATCAGCCAACAAGTGCACCAACGCCACTGAATCCGGTCCGCCCGAGCAGGCCGCCACGATATTGGCGCCCGGCGGCAACAGTCGGTGTTGTTCCGACCACCCCCGGACCTTGCGCCGGATCCTGTCGATATTCTTCATAATATTACTTTCGCCACCAGACAGTTTTTTCCTGCGGCATTGAATTTTTTGCCAAACAACAACCCGGTTCATGCTCATTCATAATATATTCAAAATCAATCCGATGCAAGTGGGACATCCCGTCAACAAAAAAAATTTCCTCCGTAATCCGGGAGGAAACGAAGAGGACAAAACACGTTTTGCCTCATCCTCAATCCAGCAAAAACAATCCCACCATAATCCGGTTGACCCATTTTATGCTTACCGACAAGGGAGTCAACAAGCCTTTGTAATACATCCACTCCAGAGAAAAAATAAACAGATAGCCGATCAGTAAGTCCTGCACCCAACCCCGCCGCATCCGCGTCATGCCCAGGAGACGTTGGCGCGATTGTTCGCGAATCGTGCTCATCAATTCAATCATATGGGCAATCGCAACGGAAGTTACATTGCCGGCGGAGTGTTTCGGGCTTCGCACCGGAAGACTTTGGCCGGCTTGCTGCATCTTCTTCACCAGTTCCATCAGCGGCCGCAGATACTGGTGATCGCGTTCTTCCAGCGACATCAGCGTCGCCAGATCTTCCTTGGACTTGTTCCATTTGAGGTATAGCGGCAGCATGGTGATGCGCAAAAAGAAGTAGGACAGCAAAATAACGCACAAGTTATAAATCTGCGTCAACACCCAGATATGCCAAGCGGTTGCATCCTGCGGCATGAGCCGGAACGCGCCGCCAAGCACCGGCAGGGTAACATGGACCAGAACAAACGCATACGCGCCCAATAGCAGCCAGGAAAAAACCACTGCGACCCGGGCGAACGCCGTCGGCTTTGCCGCCGCTTTATCCGGCAGAGCCATGCCCAATTCCCGCTTCGCATCGGCAAAGCGGCGGAATGTATAAAAAACAATCGAATTTTTCCGGATCCGCGCGCCGATTACACTGATGTTTCCAAGCAAAGGCGATCTTTTTTCCGGCCATTCGACATAGAGCCGAATCGTCCGGTCCGTCCGCAACACGAACCGCAACGACTCATGGCGCCACGAGCCGTTCCACCGCAACAGCAGATTTATTAGCCGGAGTAGGAACCATTGCGCCAACCCTTGATAAAATTTCCCCCGCCAATTTTCGTTGCCGATGCTGCGGATTTGAAAGTCCAGCGACGAAACCCGACTATCGTGCCAAAGATCCGAAATTACCGCCACTACGACCAGTTGTCCCAGCAACGGAACCCGCAGGTTAAGTTTCACCAAATTATCCCCGGGAATGTTCAATGACTCAAACCAGCCCTCATGCGTACCCAGCCAGTTGTTCCGTTGCAATATCTCACAGATCTCCGAGCCGGAAAACTCATATTCACCGCGCCGGATACGTTCCAGCATCTCCCGTGCGCGCACTGCCGCCACCGCTTGCACCGGCTTGGTTGCAGGCGGGCGCTTTGCCGGCAGGCTGTCAACGGCGCGGACGATTCTGTTCAATGCCTGTCTCCATTGTTTGAACAAGTCTGTATGCCGCCTCCCTGGACTATAACTTTTCCTTTTTCCAAGAATATTTTATCACTCACAGCAAAAAACGGAACGTTGTCATCGTTCCGTTTGGCCCGGATTATTTGAAATCACCGCCGGGCAACTGATCCTGCGGCGGCACCTGCAGTTTTCGCAGGGTGTTCAGCCGCACCGTCCGCTGGCCGTTCGACGGTTGCTTGCCGGATGTCGAATAGGCGACACTGCCGGGTCCGTTAAATATCAGCTCCGGCTCTCCTGCCGGCGACAGCTTCAATACAAGCAAATGCTGCGGTATCTGATCATTGCGCAACACCACCGTTTCGCCCTGCGCCGATTTAATCTGGACCATCACCGAATGATCCGCCGTTCGCGCGTTATGCACCTTGCTGGAAGCAGGCAGCAACTCCAAATTGAAAGCCTGAGCCGCCAACACCTCGCAAAAGCTTTCCACCACATGCCCATCCGGAATAAAACTCCGCTTGGGGAATAGCCGGTCCAACTTCGAAGTCAGCGCATAAAATTGGCGAATCAGCTGGCCAGCATCTTGAGTGGGCACGGCAGTCTCAACTCCTTTAAAGATTACGATAAACAATATAATTATTTGACATCCGGGGTACATTTCCTCGGGACTATAGTCCTATTTTTATGCAATTTGTCAAATTCAACCGATTACGCCTGCCAAAAAATGAGTGACGGCAACTCCATGACGGTCAGCGGACCTCCCCAGGCCGCCCCCGTGTCCATAAATATCTTATGCGCATTCACGATCGGTTTGGAAGCGTCCTCAATATCCGGCAACAACTCATAATTTCGAAGATATTGGATCGGGGTATGCCCGGCTACGATATCTTGCGGCCCCTGGTATCCCAAAATATAGGGTTCCCGAATCCAAATCAAATCCTGGGGCGACTGTTGGGACACTGGGACTCCGGGTCGGATCCCGGCATGAACGAATAAAATCCCCTGCGTTTCAACCCAGCGGGGCAAAGAACGAAAAAAATCCAGATGTCGGTCCAGAACCGCGGAATTGTCACGATACCCGTCAAGCGTAACTTCGCCGCCATTGGCATACCATTGTTCCAATTCCGGCGCAGCCGGGCGGCTCCGGTGACATTTGCCCAACGCCCTTGCCATCATGTCTTCATGATTTCCATATAAAGCAATTGCGCCCGCCGCAACCAAACGGATCACCTCATCCACGACCCGCCTTGATTCCGGTCCGCGATCAACATAGTCGCCCAATAAAACGAGCCGGTCTTTCGTTGGATCGTACCCCGCCAACGCCAAAACTTTTTGCATTTTACCATATTGTCCATGAATGTCGCCCATGACCAACAGGCGCGTTCCCATTGTCAATCTGCCTGCTCCTTTATCGGCGATTCCGGTTTGATAAATTGAACCGGTATTTTTATTAAAGTTCGACGCCCAGCGCCGCCGAACCTCCCTAAAAAAAAAGAACCGACGCAGTTCATCGTCGGCTTTCAAAACTCCATGGCAACTCTTTATGCAATTTGGTCATCGCTGCGCAAGCGAAACCGCCGACTCGTTGGATATACCCTGCGAACTCTTCGCTTTTTTCTTTCCGAATAAGCCTGTCCGTTCATAATAAAACCGATATTCAGGGAATGTTTCCAACAATAGCGTTTCTTCCCGCCGCAGTCGGATATGCAGGCAAACGATTTGCGACAACGCCGCCAAAAACATCGCCCAGCCGGGAAACATCAAAGCATTGGCGGCTGCCCACACCATATAACACACATATAAAGGATGGCGGGAGTATTTGTATGGACCATGCGCCACTACCGAATGGGCTTCCGGCACAACCGTCAGGCAATCGCCCAGGCAAAACAACGCCCAGATGGCAAAGGGATAGGGAACGATCGACAACAGCATCCCCAGTTGCCGGAGCATCGGAAATTCGAACATTCCGGCATTCGGCGAGGAAAGAAACATCACGGCAACGCTGAATCCGAAAGTGGTTCCCAGGCCAATCAACACGGACGACAAACGAACGTCGATCTTCTTTGGCTGTTGCAGCAAACTGCGCGTCAAAAAGAATACGTCCAGCAAACCGACCGCAATCACGGGCAATCCCCATAGCAGATGATACAGCGAAGCCGATACTTTGGTCAGCGTCAAAAAAATGGTGCAGACCAAAAACAAGGTGACAGCGCCGCTGACGAAATAGCGCAAGTTCTGTTCGTATTTTTCCCTAGCCGTCATATCCTGACCCTTCCTCACAACTTCATCCTTCATCCGTTAAACAAATGCCCCCGACCATCGCGGTCGAGGGCATCCGGCAGTTTACATTGCTGTTTACAGAGCCGTGATAACTGCCTGGAACTGAGTCTGCAGGCTGCTGCCCATCGTACCGAGCAGAGCAATGGCGGCGATGGAAACCAGGGCCAGGATCAAACCGTACTCAACCATGCCTTGACCTTTTTTGTTTTGGAGAACCGAATTAATCATTGCGAACATTTTTATACCCTCCCTAATTTTTGATGGTTCCGGCTTGCTTGTTTTGTTTTCTGATCTTATTGTAGCAAGCGGATCGGAGGGTGCCATCGTACGCAGGTCTTATTCCCCGTAGGTATCTGGTCCTATTTTTAGCCGGGATTTAAATTTCACAGACACGGCCAGTCACTCCAGGGGAACGCTGATCATCACCCGTGTCCCGCGGCGGGGCGCCGATTTGATACTCAGTTTCCCATTCAACAACTGCATCCGTTCCCGCATTCCCATGATCCCATAATGACCCGAAGGCAATTCCCCTTCCGTCATCTCAAACCCTTTGCCGTCATCTTCCACCAATACCGTTACGCCGGCAGCCGCAAACTCGATCCGGACCTTCGCGCTGGAAGCCTGGGCATGTTTCACAATATTATTCAAGGCTTCCTGAACCACCCGGAAGATGCCGATCTCCACATGCGACTCCAGTCGACGTTCTTTCCCGATCACGGCGACTTCGGTAAACAAGCCGTATTCTTCCCGGAATACATCCAACACACCGCGAATCGTCGGCGCCAGTCCCAGATCGTCCAGCGCCATGGGCCGCAAATCGAAAATGATTTTGCGGATTTCCGCCAATGTATTGCGAATATGTTCCCGCAACGCCTTCAACTCGGATTTTGCCCGTTGGGTGTCCGTGTCGATCAGGCGTTCGCAGACTTCGGCCCGGAACACGATATTCGCAATCGCCTGGGCCGGACCGTCATGTATATCGCGGGCAACACGACGCCGTTCTTCTTCCTGGCTGCGAATGACCTGCGCGCCAAGCTCATGTGCATTTTGCAGGGATTCTATTTGTGAAAAAGCCTCGCTCATCTGGTCTCCCAAATAATCCAGCACAACGCCGACCTGTGAAACCAGTTGTTCGGCCTTGGCCACCGTACCGCCCAAATTTCGCAGCCGCACTTCCATTTCATCCCGCTGCCGGCGCAGATTCTGCTCCTGTTCCCGGGTCACCGCGACATCAATCTGAATTTTGCGGGCCTCTTCATAAGCTTCCCGCACTTCTTCCTCGGTCCGGTTCTTGAAGTCGCGACTGACCTCCATCAGATGGATCCGAGCTTTGCGCTCATTGCGTTCCAGTTCGTCGACCCTTTTGATGACTGTCGCCGTTTCCTCCTTGATGCGTTCGACGTCGCGTTTCACTGTCTCCAGTTCGTCCCGGGCCATTTCGTAGACGTCGTAAATCTGCCCCCGGCTGTCGCGGATGCTGGAGATAGTCTTTTTAACAATTTTGTCGAGTGTGCCGATATCGACATTTTTTATCATACTTCAATATCCACGATCCGGCGGATGACCATCGCACCGATGATCTGACCGGCGATCGCGGCTCCCAGCATCAATTTACCCAGAGGATGCGTGAACAAGACCGAAATGTACTCCGGATTGATCAGATAAATGAACACGCTCATCGCCAGCGGAATCAAGCTGACAATAATGCCGGAAATACGTCCCTGCGCCGTCATGGTCCGGATTTCGCCGCGGATGCGGACGCGCTCCCGAATCGTTCGGGCGATATTGTCCAGCACTTCCGATAGATTGCCGCCGACCTGGCGCTGTATCAGCACCGATGTCAACACCAGATCAAGATCGTCGGAGTCGACTCGTTTTGCCAGATTGCCCAAGGCATTCTCCACGGTGACCCCCAAATTCATTTCTTTTACGGTCCGGGAAAATTCCGTGGAAATCGGCGGCCTCATTTCCTGCGCCACCATGTCAATGGCCTGCATGAAGCTATAGCCGGT
>CAZRQI010000022.1:15259-18661 GCA_964602025.1 uncultured Veillonellaceae bacterium | reverse complement strand
CCATATGTCATCACCCCGATTGGCTCCGCTGGGCAATCGCAATTTTCTTCACTTCGAATGAACTATCCGTCAATTCGGTTTTGAGCTCCGGCAAGTATTCCAGAAACTCGGCGGCAACCGCTGAATCGGCGAAACGGCTAAAAACAGAAAGATATTTCTTTTCCTGCAAACGAAAGCTTAGTTCAACCGTACCAATATTATGCGTTTCCAAAGAAAGCCGGATCCAGATTTCCTGCTCCGGTGGCTGCAAAGCGCCACGTTCTTTTTTTTCCTCATAAATCTGTATTAGCGCCGGATAAGGTTTCTCCTGCCCCGGTGCATATAAAACCGTCTGAAGTGTCAGGCTGTGGGAATTGGCGTCATCGCCGCGTTGGCGAAACACCTCCGGCTGTTCAAAGGAATTTGCCAGTTCTTTTAGCGAATCCATCGAAAGTTGTCGTTCTGTCGAACTTAGTTCAATCCAGGGAACTAAATCCGCGGCTTTGGCGGCAACCCAAAATTCCAGCAGTTCCGGTTTGTTGAGGCGACCCGACAACTCAGTCAGCCATTTTGGCGCGGTAGCTTTAATTTTCTCATATCCTGCCATCCCGACAGGGTCATCGCTGCGTAAGGAAAAGGATGATTTCACACTCGTCATGACCGTAGGCAGGATGGCAAGCATAGAGTCCAATGTTGCCGGTTGCGACACGGCAAGTGTCACCAACATCTCCAACTGGGTGGACCGGGGATAAGATCCTATTAATCCAGTTGCCGGTAAAGTCGTCGATTTCGCCGTCGCCGCATTGGTCAGGTTCTGTATTACTGTTTGCAACGTATCGATCGTGTCGATGGTTCCCTCTGCTTGCACACCCAGTTTTGAAGAGGACGCCGCCACTTCCGCATTGTCCAAAATCTGCGTTGCCGCCCAAATCCGGACCAATTCGGGACGTCCGGCCAATTGCGCCGCCTGTGCGATCTGCGGGTCCACCGAATTCATCACAGTATTGATTTGCATTATTAGGTTTGAATCCTCCGGCTGTGACTCCACCACCGCACCGAGAGTATCAATCCATGCGGATAATTCAGCGCTTATTGTCCCGGTTTGCACTGCTGTATCAATCAATCCTGCCAATACAAGCGCCGGAGTCGGTGCTTGGCTGTCGGTCACAGTCAGCTCGCCGCTCAGTTTTGCCAATCCAGCATCCACTGTACGCGGCAAAAGCTCATAAGCAGCTTGGCTGGAGCCCGCGGTAGACAAAAATGTTTGCGGCAAGCTCGGCGTCTGCTCCACTAAATTCAATTCTGACACTAATTGTCGTATTAAATCTGGAATAGATCGGTTATCTCGTACCAAGCCGGCTATTCCCTCACCGATCGCTGCATGGCGATTGCTTGCCGCTTCTCCTTGCACAGAGGAGGAAGTCACTGCTCCCGTCAAGCGCTGCTGCACACTGGCCGGCAATCCCGCCGACAACGACTGTCGTTTCGCAATCAGCTGCGTGAAAGTTTGCAGCAAATCCGGCAAAAAAAGTTCCGCATCCCCGGCTTTAGCCAAAAATGCGGCGCCACTTTCCTGGGACAGAATTGTCCTGGATTTCCCGCTGCCGCCAACCGCCGAAGATTCATGTTTGGGAACCGCATTGCGCAGGAGATCCTCAATTTTCATCAGTCAATGGCCTCCAGCATTTTATCGGCGCAAAGGTTTGCCGGTGGACGGCACAGGGACCATGAATCCGAATTGCTTTCATATGCTCTGCCGTTCCATACCCTTTATGTTTCTTGAATCCGTATGCCGGGAATTCTTCATCGATTTTGTTCATGATCCGGTCACGAACGACCTTGGCGATGATGGAAGCCGCAGCAATACTGGCGCTTCGGGCGTCGCCATGAATAATCGGAATGCAGGGAACCAGCAACGATGGAAGTGGCATCGCGTCGGACAAAACCAGATCGAAGGGGTGCGTCAAACCTGCCAAAGCTTGCATCATCGCCAACTGTGACGCCTGATAGATATTGATTTTGTCGATTTCAGCCGCTTCAACCCGACTCCAGGAACACGCGATCGCTTTTGCCAGGATTTCATCATAAAGCAATTCCCGTCGTCGCGCCGTCACTTGTTTGGAATCATTCAAAAAAGGGATCTCCACCCCCAGCGGCAAAATCACCGCCGCGGCGATAACTGGTCCAGCCAGTGGCCCACGCCCCGCTTCGTCCGTTCCGGCAATGGCGCCATACCCCTGCCTCGACCAGTATTTTTCAAAGGCAAACAAGCCATGGGATGGCTGCAATTCGTTTTCAGCAAATAAAGCGGGTTGGCGGTCGCTATTTTCCCCGCGGTTCTTCAAAGGAGATCGGCCCCAGTCTGCCTTGGCGAAAATCGGCAAGAATCATGCGCGCCATATTATCAATTTGTGGAATGCCCTCTTTGCCAAGCAACCCTTGACTACGGGCGGCTTCGGATAACAATTCCTCCAGTGAGGGGGATTCTATCTTCTTGCCTTTCAGATATCGCTCTTGAAATCGACCGGGATATCTTACTTCCAGCTGTTGGATCAATTCCATGGCGGCTTCATCCGTGTCATAAATCGTGTCTTTCAATGCGCCGCACAGACCAAGCAGTAACGCGCTCTTCTGGTCAGGCAGGCTCGGCGGCAATATGCCTGGCGTATCCAGCAGATCCACGTTGGCATCGACCCGAATCCACTGACGCCCTCGCGTCACCCCTGGTTTATCGCCAGTTTTGGCGGATGCGGTTCGAACCACCCGATTCACCAACGAAGATTTTCCCACATTGGGAATCCCGACAATCATGACCCGTACCGGGCGCGGGCGCAATCCTTTGCCAGCCAATTTCGCCATGGCTGTCGACCCCGCCTGGCGGACTTTTTGCATCAACATTCGGATGCCTTTGCCATCCACAGCATTGATCAAAGCCGCCGCCCGTCCCGAGGACTCGAAATATTTCACCCAAGCCTCGTTAACCAGCGGGTCCGCCAAGTCCGACTTGTTCAAGGCAATTACGACTGGACGCCCCCCGATCAATTCCTTCAAAACAGGATTGGAGCTGCTGCGCGGCAAACGGGAATCCAGCACTTCAACCACGACATCGACAAGTTTAAGATCTTCGGCCACAATTCGCTTAGCTTTGGCCATGTGGCCGGGATACCATTGAATCGTCTTGCTATTCATCGGCGGCGATCACGGTAAGGTCTTAAACTGGGATGGCGGCCAGAATACCAACATGGCTTTCCCTTTTACCATGTTGAGCGGCACAAACCCCACCGCCCGGGAACGGCTGTCTTCCGAGTTGTTTCGATTGTCGCCCATTGCAAACAAATGACCCTCCGGTATTTTGACGGCGGGAAAATTCCCCCGCGTCATTTCCAGAATATAAGGTTCGTTCAACAACTCGCCATTTCGATA
>CAZRQI010000022.1:0-15159 GCA_964602025.1 uncultured Veillonellaceae bacterium | reverse complement strand
TCTTTTTTTAAAAGCGCCAGATATTGCCGGTCAGCCGCTGTCAGCGGAAACGTTTCCAACAAATCCGGCCGGATTTCCCACGTTCGCCGCAGGGATTCCTGCCGACGCCATTTAGCTATCTCGGCATGATTTCCTGATAACAATACCGCGGGAACTTCCCATTCCCGATAGGTTCGCGGCCGCGTGTACTGGGGATACTCCAGCAGTCCCGACGAGTAGGAATCGAGTTCGGCGGCATCCTCCGCACCCAGGGCTCCCGGAATGAGACGAACAATCGTATCGGTTACGATCATCGCCGGCAACTCACCGCCAGTCAGCACATAATCACCAACTGACAAAGCTTCGTCACAAAGATGATCCCGTACCCGTTCGTCAATTCCTTCATAATGGCCGCAAACCAGCACCAGGCGATCATACCGGCTCAGGCGTTCGGCATCGGCCTGGCAAAAACGCGGAGCAACTGGACTCATCAAAACCACCCGGCGACTCTCCGCAGGAATGACAGGTTCGGAAAGCAAACTTTCCACACAGGAAAACAGCGGTTCCGGTTTCATAACCATGCCTGATCCGCCGCCAAAGGGATAGTCATCGACGATATGATGCTTGTCGGTCGCAAAATCCCGGGGATTGACCACAGCAACATTGATCAAACCGGCATTGCGGGCCCTGCCAATGATACTGCAACCCAAAACTCCGCCAAACATTTCCGGGAACAGCGATATGATGTCAATTTGCATTGGCTTTACCAGTACTCCGGAACGATCACACGCATCCGCCCGGCAGCAATATCAATATCCTTCACAACGGATTCGATGGCCGCGAGCAACAACTCTTTCCCGTCCGTGGATTTAACGACATAGACATCATTGCTGCCAGTTTGCAATACATCCGTTACCCGCCCTAGAACTCGCTCCTGTTCGTCAACGACTTCCAGGCCAACAATCTGGTGGATATAATATTGGCCGGCAGGTAGCGGCATCAACGCGTCTTCCGTCACAAACAGTTCCTTATTGCGAAGCGGAATCCAGTCTTCCGGGGTGTCAAACCCGCGAATTTTGACCAATATGGCGTTTTTCTGCATTCGGACAGATTCAAGATACAACTTGGTCCGATCCGCCAATAGCAAAACCTCAGTTTGGGCGAATCGATGCGGAAAGTCCGTGAGAGGCAATAACTTGACCTCTCCACGGACTCCATGCGGCGTCAAAATCTTTGCAACAGCGAAAAGGTCATCCTTCACCGCGCCATCATCTCATTCCCGAATGGCCAGGATTTTACCGTCTTCGAGCAAAATTTCCCGGCTCATTAACTTTTGCAGATCATCGCCTTCTTGAACCGTAACCAGTTGTTCCATCGTGCCTTGAACAATCTCGGCGCCAATTTCCAATTGGCTGGTTTCTTTGAGCTTGTCCTGCATATGGCTTTTCAGTTCCAAACGCTTCTGTTTCTCGCCGTCGATTTGCTGCCGCAGAGCGGTCAATCCCTGAACATCGGAACGGACTTGTTCCGTCATCAGGCGTTTGGCGTGAAATTCGATCTGCTGGAGCTCCATGTCGATTTTCGCCATCGCTTCCTTGATTTCCGCGACCAGCTGCTCTTTCAGCGTTTCGGTAACCTTCGACTTAATGGTTACCGGGCATTTTAACGTTATCGTATTCATCCAACAATCTCCACCATCACCCTGCGGTTCTCGCGGGTCGCCGCCGCTTTGGCGACGGTCCGGATCGCTTTGGCGATGCGTCCTTGTTTACCGATTACTTTGCCCATGTCTTCCTGCGCAACGGTTACTTCATAAATCCAGGTGTCGTTTTCTTCGCGCTCGGCGACGCAGACTTGATCCGGGTTCTTTACCAGGGACCGGACCAGGAGTTCAATGAGTTCCTTCACGCTGGTTAGCCCTCCTTCCGGGCTTGTTGTTTCTGTTCCGCAATTTTTTGCATGGTTCCCGCCTTGTGCAGCAGATCTTTGACGGTATCCGTAACCTGAGCCCCTTTAGACATCCACTCCAGAGCCTTTTCTTCATCCAGTTTCACAATCGCCGGCTCTGTCGTCGGATCATAATAGCCGATGGACTCAATGAAACGGCCATCGCGCGGGGAACGGGAATCGGCCACCACGATACGGAAAAAAGAATCTTTCTTACCACCCATGCGACGCAAACGAATTTTTACTGCCATATTTTTCACCTCCTTTACATATTCAACCGGTAGGTCTTTATCAATGCAACATCCTCAGCGACCGAACGGCAGCCGGAATCCTGACATCTTCTGCCCAAGTTTCTGCATTCCCTGCATCTTCTTCATCATTTTCCGGGCTTCCATAAACTGCTTCAACAAGCGATTCACATCCTGTACCCGGGAACCGCTGCCATCGGCAATGCGTTTACGGCGACTTCCGTTCACAATGGATGGGTCTCGGCGTTCTTTTTTCGTCATGGACTGAATAATTGCCTCAATCCGCTTAAAGTCCTTTTCATCGATCTGCATATCCTGAATCTGTTTCATTTTGCCGCCTAATCCAGGGATCATGCCCAACAACTGTTCGAAGGACCCCATTTTTCGGATCGATTGCATCTGCGACAGAAAATCATCCAGCGTGAACTCGTTCTTGCTCAGTTTTTGCTGCATGTCCAGAGCTTTGTCTTTGTCAAAGGTTTCCTGCGCCTTTTCGATCAGGCTCAGCATGTCCCCCATCCCCAGAATTCGGGATGCCATGCGATCCGGATAGAACGGCTCCAGGTTCTCGACTTTTTCGCCGCTGCCGACATACTTGATCGGCCGACCGGTGACCGCTCTGACGGAAAGCGCAGCGCCACCGCGGGCATCGCCGTCCATTTTCGTCAGGATCACACCGTCGATTCCAACAATCCCATGAAAGTTCTCCGCCACATTGACCGCATCCTGACCGGTCATGGCATCAACAACCAATAATATTTCGTGCGGGTTCACCAAGTTTTTGATATTGGTCAGTTCGTCCATCATCGCCGTGTCGACATGCAGGCGTCCCGCAGTATCGATGATAACCACGTCGCGCAGTTGCGACAGGGCCGTTTCACGGATAGAACGGACTACAGCCAGAGGATTGGTTTCCCCCGCCACAGCCAAGACCGGAATATCCAGCTGCTTGCCGAGCGTCTGCAATTGCTGCACCGCCGCCGGGCGATACAAATCCGCGGCGACCAGTAACGGACGTTTGCCCTGTTTGGCGAACTGACGCGCCAGTTTCGCTGCGGTTGTTGTTTTTCCGGAACCCTGCAAACCAACCATCATGATGACCGTCGGCGGCTCCGAAGCCATTGCTATGCCTCGCTGCGCTCCGCCCATCATCTCGGTTAATTCTTCATAAACGATCTTGACAACCTGCTGCGCCGGATTGAGACTTTCCAAAACATCATGGCCGACAGCCCGCGCCTTTACCCTGGCGACAAAATCCTTGACGACCTTGAAGTTAACATCGGCCTCCAGCAAAGCCAACCGGATTTCCCGCAAACATTCATTCACATCGGACTCGGATAAACGACCCCGACCCCGCAGGTTTTTAAAGATTCCCTGTAATCGATCCGCTAAGCCTGAAAACAACACTATTCCGTTCCCACCTCTTGCTCAAGAATTGTATTGATTTCTGTTAAGGCCTGACTCACTTTTGCCGATGGATTCTCACGAATCGATTCCGTCAGCAAGCTCCGGGCCCTATTCAACCTCGCCGTTCGCTGGGTTTCCTGTTTCAGCAGGTTTAACGCAAGTTCATATTCTTCCAGTGTTTCTTCGGAACGGCGCAAAATATCATTGACAGCCTGTCGGGATACGCCAAACTCGGCGGCAATTTCACCCAACGACCAATCTTGCAGAAAATGAAGTTCCAGGCATTTTCGTTGACGTTCCGTCAACAACGCGCCATAAGCGTCATACAGTTGCCCGACCCGGATCATCTTTTCAATCATGAATCGATTATACGGCATCTCCGGAATAGTGTCAAGTCATTAACCTTTACAGTTTCATTTGTCTTCACCAAAGGTCTCTGAAAGATCTTTCAAGATTATTTCGGCTGAAAATAATAACTAGCGGCGGCTAAAATGCAATCATTATAGCGGCACCACAATATGATTAGGTATTATTCCGGGTATTTTATCAATTGGGTACCTGTTTCATTTCAACTACTACTTAGCCGCCGTAGGAGTACTCCGTCACTGCCAGTCGCAAGGTAACCTGAAAAAGTAAGTCCACACCTTTCTTCAATTTATGATAGTCAGTCCATTCTTCCGGGCAATGACTTCGTCCATCACGACTCGGCACAAAAACCAGGCCAACCTCGGTTAGGGAAGCCATAACCATGGCGTCGTGTCCGGCGCCGCTTCGCATTCTGCGCGAAGTGATTCCGCCGCTAACGGCTTCTTCCTCGAGCAGTTGAAGAATGGCGCTGGATAATGGAGTGGGATCGATGGACAGCACCGGCAACATTCGGGTTGAAATTCCCGGATACTCCTGGGTCAGGCTAAAAAGAAATTCTTTTATCGTTTCGCTGAGTTGCTGAATATCGGCCGCATTGTCGGAACGAATATCCACGGAAAATGTCGCTTTACCGGGAACAATGTTGCCGGCGCCCGGCGAAACCAGCAACTTGCCGACAGTTGCCACCGTACCGGCCTCAGACTGGGACGCCAGACGATAGATTTGCTTTATGACGTCGGCAGCCGCAACCAACGCATCCGCCCGCATGTTCATGGGCGTCGTTCCTGCATGGTCTGGTCGGCCCTGGATCTCTATCTCCCACTGCTCAATCCCGACTACTGTTTCCACAAGACCGACATCAGTCCCCGTTTTCTCTAGGATCGGGCCCTGTTCAATATGCAGTTCCAAAAAGGCTTTGAGTTGATCCGGACTGCGGACCGCTGATAATAGGGCTTCCGGAGACAATCCGAAATCTTGCATCGCTTTGGCGACAGAAATTCCCGTATCATCATGAAAATTCAGCAATTCATCTGGCGGGATTTTTCCGGCCATCGCCCGACTGCCAAACAAACCGGCGCCAAACCGCCCGCCTTCTTCTTCAATCATCGCAATGAATTCCAGCGGGTACTCGGTGGCAATCCGATTCTCATCAAGTACCCGGGCAATCTCCAAGGCAGCAACGACACCGGCTGGCCCGTCAAACGGACCACCGTTTTTTACCGAATCGAAATGTGAGCCGATCATGACGACCGGAGCGCCTATTCGGCTCCCTTCCCGGCGACCGATGATCGTTCCGGCCGCATCTTCGTACACTTTTAAATGGCTCGCCGCCATTTGGTTTATTATGTATTCCCGCGCCTGCCGATCTTCAGCAGTAAATGAAAACCGCGTAACTCCCGCGCCAGGCGAGGCGGTGAACTGCGCCAGGGCTTCGATGTCCCGCTGAATCCGCTGAATATTGGTTTGAATCCGCATGATATTTCTCCTTGCATTACAAACTTCAGCGAAGGACCGCGTCCAGAGGATTGCGGTTCACCAGCCGCTGATAGCGATATTTCGGTTTCCCGAACATAATCGCCCCGGCCATTGCTTTTCCCGCCGGCAAATCCAACAGTTCCAACAAAGGAGAATGATTTGCAAAAGCTGCCATTTCAAAAAAGCCGGCCCAGCAGCTGCCCAAACCGAGGGAAGGGGCATAAAGTTCGGCGTAAGTCAACGCGTAACGGCCATTGTCACGCCCAATCGGGTTTCGCGAGTCATACAGCGCCAGCACCAGATGCGGAGCTCCCCGCAAAACAATATCATACCCCGTATCCCGGTAAATTTTCACGATTCCGGCGTAAGATTTCACCCAGGCAACCTCTTGGCGAAGTTGATCTTCCAGCCATTCGATAACGGTCTCGGTAATTTTCTTCAACACTGTCGGATCGGAAAGGACCAGGAAAGACACTCCCTGGGAATTGCCGCCTGAAGGTGCAAACCGCGCCACATCCAATACTTTCAAGATGTCGGGATCCGCTACCCGATCCGGCTTGTAGGCCCGGATGGAGCGACGTGTCCGTAAAAATCGTTCTGCCGTGGCAGGCTCAACCGGTTGAAACGACGTCACTTCCAACTGCCCGGACAAGGGATTTCCAGTATGATCCAAGGCCCTTTGCGGACATACCGCCACACAGTGACCGCAACGAATGCAGGCTTTATGCCAGAGTAAAACCGGTCCTTGTTCATTTACCCGAATAATGCATGATGGGCAAACCTCGGCGCATAAACCACAACGAGTACACTTTTCCAGGTCAACTTGAAGCATTAATTTTTCAGCCATCCCCAGCGCCTCCTTAATTATTTATTTCGTATCAGAAATTTTTCATTCGGCATTAATTCCACTTTAAATCCGCAGCCATCTGCCGAAATTGTTGCGTCCAAAACTGCCGGTCACTGTCCGGTGAAAACAGCCCCACAGCAAACAATCGATCTTGATGCAGAAAAACATATACGGTCGCCGTCATCGGTAACGGTACCTTGTCGGTCATGATCAGCCGCGCCGATATTGCAGGCACGCTGCGTCCACCCAGCGGCGCTTTTTTGGCTGGCAGCCACTCCAAAATTTTACCGCCGTTATCCGCCAGGCTTTTATCCAAAAGCGGTCGAGCCAGTTCGCCCAACACCTGAGGATTGGCTTCGGCCACGCCAAACAGCAGTGAGGCGACTCCCATGTTCTGCTCCATTTTATAGGCGACCAGCCGGGCATAATGCCAGGTATCTTTGGAAAAGCCGACCAAATCATATTGCAAGCCGGCATTCGGCTGATTTTCCAATCCTTTTGCCGCTTTGGCCTCCAGCCAGTCTGGCAGGGGAAACGAACCAATTCCGGCAACCTGTAAGGCGCCACCCGCTTCCGCTTTGGCAACAGAAGCGAATTCCCGCATGCCGCTGACAAAAAGCAATAGGATTGAGAATATGGCAATAGCGCCAATCTTTTTGGTCATTGCACACCTCCACCTTTTCGATCGTTCATTGGAAAAACAAAACTCCCCCCAGTCAAAACCGAAGGGAGAATTCGTTTACTTTTCATTGAGCAGGGCATGGGCATACGCAGCGGCATCAAAGGGCGCAAAATCAGCTTTTTGTTCACCCAGCCCCACCCAACGAACCGGAACGCCCAGCTCTGTCCGGATCGAGATCGCAAATCCGCCTTTGGCCGTGCCTTCCAGTTTAGTCAGAATGACGCCTGTCAATTCTGTCGCTTCATTAAAAATCTTGGCCTGATGCAAAGCATTCTGACCGGTAACGGCATCCAGCACCAGCAAGGTTTCCTGGGGAGCATCCGGCAATTCGCGCTGAATGACCCGACGGATTTTTTTCAGTTCTTCCATCAAATTGGCCTTGGTATGAAGGCGACCGGCCGTATCCACAAGCAGAATATCCATTTTCCGCGCCTTGGCTGCCAAAACCGCATCATAGACCACCGCAGCCGGATCCGATCCTTCGGTGTGGCACACAATGTCAACACCGGTGCGCTCAGCCCACAGAGTCAGCTGTTCGCTGGCCGCAGCCCTAAAAGTGTCCGCCGCCGCCAACAGTATGGTTTTCCCCTGACTTTTGTAGTAGTGGGCCAGTTTGCCAATGGAAGTGGTCTTGCCGGACCCGTTGACCCCCACAATAAGGATAACATGCGTCTGTCCCGGCGCAATCGCCATCGGGTCATTTCCCTGCATCAGGGCAACGATCTCCTGTTCCAGGATCGGCAATAGTTCGGCGGGCGTCTGAATGCCCTTGGCAGAGGCAGTCTTCCGCATCGATGCAATCAGTCGGCTGGCAACTCCGGCGCCGGTGTCCGACATGATCAGGGTAGCTTCCAAATCCTCATAGAATTCATCATCCAACGACGAAGCGCCGCCAATTAGACTGGTTAGTTTTTCCGCCAGACTCCGCCGGCTCTTCTCCAAGCTGTTTTTTAAGGAATCAAATAGTCCCACGCATCATTCGCTCCTCTTCTCTAGGCTTCCCGTCCTCTGTAAATTTCACGGACACCAGACGGGACACGCCCGAATCTTCCATCGTTACGCCGTGCAGTATATCCGCCGCTTCCATCGTTCCCTTGCGATGCGTTACGACGATAAACTGACTGCGCTTTGAATACTCGGTCAAAAACTCGCTGAAACGGCGTACATTCGCCTCATCCAACGCCGAATCAATTTCATCAACCACGCAGAACGGCGCCGGGCGATAGGCGAGGAATGCAAACAGAATGGATATCACGGTGAGGGCGCGTTCTCCGCCAGATAACAGCGCCAAATTTTGTCGCCGTTTCCCCGGCGGTTGGACGAAAATCTCTACTCCGGATTCCAGCACATTTTCGGCCGCCGACAATTCCAATATCGCGCTGCCGCCGCCGAATAAACGGACAAAAATATCGCTGAAATGCGTATTGATCTCGGCAAACCCCGCTGTAAACCGCTCCGCCATGGTTCGGTCAATATTCTCGATAATTTGGCGCAGAGACTTGACTGCGGCATCCAGGTCCGTCGCCTGGGATTGCATGAACTCATATCGGTCTGCTGTTCGACGGTATTCCTCGACTGCCGTTGGATTGACCGGGCCGATCTCCTGAATTTCCCGTTCGCACTGGCGGGCCTGGGCTTCTATTTCGGCGACCGGCGCCTGAATCCGGTTCTGGGCGGCTTCCGCCAACGTGCTGTTGTACTGGGTTTCGATCTGTTCCTTGCAGCTCTTCACTTCAAATTCGAATTTGGCGAACTCCAATTGCGTCGTATGAAGCGCCTCTGCCAAGTCATGGCAGCGTCGCTTGAGATCACGCAAAGCCCGGTCCATCTTCTGGGCTTCGGCTACCAGCTGCATTTTGGCCGTGTACAGATCATTGCGGAAACCCCGGTACCGCTCATTTTTTTCCGACAAATCCTGCCGTTCAAATGCGGCATCCTTCAGTTCCCATTCCGTTTCTTCCCGCAGCGCGACGACTTTGGCGGCTTCCTGTTGCAACTGTTGCCATTGTTGATCAATCCGCTCCCGTTCCTGCGCCTGACGGGTTTGATCCGCTACGGCATTTTCCCGGCGGTGGCGGAAATCATTTTGCCGGATTTTCAACGCGGTGACATTCTTGTCTTGCTCATCCCGCGCAGTTTGTGTTTGCGTCAGCTCCAACTGCCATTCGTCAATCCGGTCTTTGTTCCGGGTTTCCTGCTCACGCAAGGACTCCAGACGTTGCCGGGTGTTTTCCGCCAGCCGGGTTTGTTCCTCCGACTGAAGGCCTGTCTGAATGATTTCTTGGCGGCAGGTATCCAACGCCAGCCGGAGCCGTTCTTCATCTTGCCGCCATCGGATTAAGCCGCGGCTAATATCGTTTTTCTGCAACTCCGCCTGGCTCTGCCCCTCGCGGTTTTCTTTTGATTGTGTTTCATTCGCGGCAATCTTGTCCGTTATTTGCTGGAGGATGCCGGAAATATTCGCCAACTGTTGCTCTACACGACTCAAGTCACGGGTCAATTCATCAATTTCATTCTGCCGGCTCAGGAACCCCTGTTCTTTCTGCGAAGACCGTCCGCCGGTTATGGAACCGCCGGGATTGATCAGTTCGCCCTCCAACGTGACGATACGCAATCGCTGCCCGCTGTCGCGCGATAACTTCAACGCCGCATCCAGGTCTTTGGCAACAATAGTACGCCCTAAAAGCATTTCTTTGAGGACTTTGAAACGAGGCTCCGTATCGACCAATGTTGCAGCCAGTCCGACAGCGCCGGGCGCGGCGGCGGCCGCAGTTTCAAAGTCTCGGGGTCCTTGTGCCCGAATCGACTCCAACGGCAGAAAAGTGGCCCGTCCCAGACGTCCTTCCTTGAGAAAATTCACCGCTGCCTTTGCCGTTTGCTCATCTTCCGTCACGATATTTTGCATCGCGGCGCCAAGCGTCGTTTCAATGGCAGTCACGTAGGCATCCGGCACACGTAATAGTTGGGCTACCGCCCCCAACACTTTCTCCCGCCAGGGTTGGGTGCTTTTAAGAACATTCCGGCTGCCAAAACTGAATCCCTCGTATGCGCTCTGCATGGACGCCAAAACCTTTCGTTTCGAAAGGATCTCCTGGCGCCGGCTTGCAAGTTCTTTTTCCTGTTGTTGTTGGCGACGCAGTTCTGCTTCCAGTTGCTCCCGCTCTTTGGCGAGTTTCGTTTGCGTCTGCGACAGCTGTTCACTCTGATGCAAGTAATTTTGGTACTCGCTTTCTTTGGCCTGACACAGTTCGCCGGCAGCCTGCGCTTCCGCCGTCAGTGTTTGCAGCTCTCGCCCCAGACGGATCTTTTGTTGTTCCAACCGCTCAAATTCCCGTTCCGCCTGACGCAGGGTGTTGCGTTCGTCCACAACTACCTGTAGTTGATCAAACACCAGATCCCTCGCCTCATGGATCTGTCGTTCCAATGTTTTAATGGAATGATTTCTGGTTTCCAATAGAGTCGTCGCCGTCGCCAGCTCTGTGGTCAACGTTTCCTCTTCCATCTGCAAGGCGGTAAGTTTTTCTTCACAATCAGCCAGCGTCCCGGCCAGAAACTCCTGGCGTTCCGCCAAACCCTTTTCTTCATTCGTGAGCTGCAACTGCCGTTGTTGAACGTGTTCCATTCGTTCCTTACCGACTTGCAGGCGGCTGTCCGCTTTTTGCAAAGCCAGGCTTCCAGTCGCCAGCACCCTGTCGTAGTAAAGCATTTGTTCATCCGTATTGGCCAGCTCAGCGCCCAACAATTCCCTTTCGCTCTCGGCGACCGACAGTTGAGTCGAAGCGGCGATCGAGGCATCCAGCGTCTTTTTTTCTTCCGCTGCCAGGCGGGTCAGCTGTTCCGTGGCTATATCGTAACGATTGATAAACAACGTGGTTTTACATTGCACGTATTGCGAATACAGTTTGTTGTAGCGGCTGGTTTTCTCGGCGCTTTCCCGCAATGGCTCAATTTGCGTTTCAATTTCGGCGAGAATATCCCGCACCCGGGTGAGGTTCTGTTCGGTATCCTCCATCTTGCGCACGGCGTCTTTGCGGCGTTGTTTGAAACGGGCAATCCCAATGACTTCCTCAAACAGCAGCCGCCGTTCTTCGGGTTTGCTGTTGAGAATTTCATCAATCTTATTCTGGCTGATCACCGCCATGGATTCACGGCCCAGTCCGGTTCCCGCCAACAATTCCTGCAAATCTTTGAGCCGGCAGTGCGTCTTATTGATATAATACTCGCTTTCGCCGGAACGAAACACTCGCCGGGTCACGGTCACTTCCCCGAAATCCAGCGGCAATAAAGCGTCATAGTTGTCAAAAGTCAGCGAGACTTCGGCAATGCCGAGCGGGCGCCGCTGTGTCGTCCCCGAAAAAATCACATCTTCCATTTTTGCGCCGCGTAAATTCCGGATACTTTGTTCGCCCAGCGCCCAACGGATCGCATCAGACAAGTTGCTCTTGCCGCTGCCGTTCGGGCCGACAATCGCGTTGATTCCGGGACTGAACTCAAGTTCGGTCTTATCGGCGAACGATTTGAAGCCAAAGACCTCGAACTTTTTCAGAAGCAAACCATCACATCCAGTCGTTTATTTCATATTTACAGAGTGGAAAAACCACTTCACAATAAAAAATTGTAACATGAGAAATCCTGCAACACAAATAAAACCTGTCCGTCAGCCAATGCGGACAGGTGAATCAAAATGGATTACGACTCTTAGCGTGGCTCAACCCGAAAATGCAAAGCAGTTTTCTCTTGTCCATCAATCTCGATTTCCGCAAATGAAGGTATGGCCACCAGGTTGATTCCCGCCGGCGCCAAATAGCCGCGGGCAATCGCTATGGCTTTCATTGACTGGTTGACAGCGCCCGCTCCGACCGCCTGCATTTCTGCCGAACCATTCTCACGCACTACTGCCGCCAACGCGCCGGCAACCGATTTGGGATTGGACACTGCGGACACTTTCAATACAGTCATAATCGCCCCTCCTTTATTAGACGGATAATCTACATTTTATTAAGTGTTTCTGCACTTCTGACAGAAATCCTCTAAAAGTAAAAAAGCAGCCAAGATATTCTCCCGGCCGCTTCTTTCCATGTCTATTGCAATGTAGTCAATGCCGCTTGCGCCGCACCCTGTTCCGCTTCTTTTTTGGACTTTCCGGTTCCGGAGCCGAGCGTTTCCCCATCCACCCATACTTCCACCGCAAAGGAGCGGTCATGGGGCGGCCCGGTCTGCGAAATCAGTTGATAAACGATCGCTCGCGGGCCCTCTTTTTGCAATTCCTGCTGCAACTGCGTCTTATAGTCCTGAACCAGCGAGCCCTGCTGTGCGCGCAACAAATTCGCGCCCCAGAATCGATCGATAAACCTTTGTACCGGTTCCAGTCCTCCGTCCAGGTAAATGGCTCCAATCAATGCTTCCAGAGCATCTGCGAGAATGGATGCCGGATATTTTCCATCCCGTGACCGCTCACCGCATCCCAGCAACAAATAATCGCCGAGATGAAGCTGCAGGGCAACAGCTGCCAGACTTCTCTCGCAGACGATTGCCGCCCGCGCCTGTGTCATCAACCCTTCGTTCAGGTTCGGAATTTCCCGGAACAACCGCTCACTGATCGCCAAGTCCAACACTGCGTCGCCCAAAAACTCCAAGCGCTCATTATGCGGTATCGCAACCTTTGCATGTTCGTGCGCATAGGAAGAATGCACCAATGCCTCGGCCAACAGTTCAGGCTGCCGAAAAGAAAAACCGAGAGCCGTCATGAAATATTCCAGTTGACGCTCCCGGTTCTGCTTATTTTTCAAATTTTTTGACCAACAATGTCGCATTATGTCCGCCAAAACCGAAGGAGTTGGATAATGCGGCTCTCACTTTTTTGGCGCGGGCCTGATTGGGAACATAATCAAGGTCCAATTCTGGGTCTGGAGTGTCATAGTTGATGGTAGGCGGCATCATGTCATGCACGATCGTCAACGCGGTTGCGACGCACTCGACTCCACCGGCGGCCCCCAACAAATGACCGGTCATCGACTTGATGGAGCTGATCGCGAGATTCTTTGCCTGATCGCCAAACAGCGCCTTGATTCCCAAAGTTTCGTTCTTATCGTTCAGCGGCGTCGATGTACCATGCGCATTAATATAATCGATATCTGCAACCGTCAGTCCAGCGTCTTTAATCGCCAGTTCCATGCAACGGGCTGCTTGCGCGCCCTCCGGTGCCGGCGCCGTGACATGGTAGGCATCCGCATTGGTTCCGTAACCGGCCAGTTCAACGTAGATCCTTGCTCCACGAGCCAGCGCATGCTCCAACGATTCCAGGACAACGATACCGGATCCTTCACCCATTACAAATCCATCACGGTCCTTTTCAAACGGGCGGGATGCTTTCTCCGGCGCATCGTTGCGCGTCGACAAGGCTTTCATCGCGCAAAAGCCAGCCATACCGGCCGGTGAAATGGCGGCTTCCGTACCGCCTGCCACCATGACGTCGGCATCACCACGCTGGATTACCCGCATGGCATCGCCAATGCAGTTGGTTCCCGTTGCACAAGCCGTCACCACGCAACTGCTGGGACCCTGTAGGCCAAAAGCGATGGATACCTGCCCCGCCGCCATATTGGCAATCATCATCGGGATGAAAAACGGGCTGATTCGATTGGGTCCTTTTTCAAACAGTGTCTTGTATTGCTCATGTAAGGTATCCATACCGCCGATTCCGGAACCAACAAAAGCGCCGATCCGGGAACGATCTTCCGTTGCCAGATCCAGGCCCGAGTCGGTGAGAGCCATCCGCGAGGCAGCAATCGCAAACTGCGTGAACCGGTCCATCCGGCGCGCTTCCTTCTTGTCAATAAACGCGGTTGGATCAAAATCTTTGACTTCCCCGGCAATTTTCGCATCATAGTTGGCAGCGTCAAATCGAGTGATCGTGCCAATTCCGGACTGGCCCGCCAACAATGCCTGCCAGAACGTTTCCGCCGTATTTCCGACCGGAGTAATCGCGCCTAATCCAGTGATAACAACGCGTTTTTTCAAATTCGTCACTCCTCGTTATTCGGTTTCTTCCGCTTCCTTTACCAACGTGGCAATTATTTCTTTAACTGGCATAATTTTTTTGATTTTGTGCACATTTTCGCCAGTAAAGACCAGGCCGGTCTCCACATCGCCCTGCTGTGCGCGAATCAAAGCCCTGATAATGCAAAACGATTGCGAACAATGTTTAAGGCAGCCGTCGCAGGGCTCCGGCCTGGTAACCGTACCATCGGCAATCTTTTCCGCGAACGGATTCCGCACCGCTTGTCCCGGCAAGCCAACCGGACTCTTGATCAGCATGACATCCTCGGGCCGGGCCTTCAGATAAAACTCCTTCAGTGCCGGACCGGCATTGGATTCCTCGCTGGCGGCAAAACGGATGCCCATTTGCACTCCATTGGCGCCCAGTCGTATCACTTCGACAATATCTTTGCCGGTCATAACGCCACCGGCGCCGATTACCGGAATCTTGACAACATCCCGCACCTCCGGGACAATAACTCGCATGGAACGGTCCGTCCCCAAATGGCCGCCGGCTTCTTTCCCCTCAACGATTACCGCCGAAGCGCCAAGCATTTCAGAAATCCGGGCCAGTTTTGCACTGGAAACGATCGGTACGATCGGTGTTCCCGATTCTTTGCCCAACCCGAACATATCACGGGAAAAACCCGCGCCAGCCACTACCAGGTCGATTCCTTCCTCTATGGCTGTTTTTATCATCACTGCAAAGGAACGAGCCGCCACCATCATGTTGATGCCAATAATCCCGTCTGTCAGGGATCTGGCCAAGCGAATTTCATTGCGTAACTCATCCACCGTCATTCCAGAGGCCGCGATCAGGCCAATGCCGCCTTCGCGGGCTACTGCCGCCGCCAACGGCGCTGTGGAAAGGCGAATTGCCATCCCCCCCTGAATGATCGGAACTTTTGCAACCAGTTTTCCTATCCGTAACTCCGGGAGTTTCAATTGATTTTTTCCCCCAATCGGTCTCTCAATAAAAAGATAATGTCTCGAGAAAGTCCCGCGAAACAGGTCCACGGGACTTTCCCACTCAACAACGGTTAGGCTTGTTTTTCTTTTTCAATATAGTCCACCGCGTCTTTGACGGTCTTGATCTTTTCAGCAATTTCATCAGGAATTTCAATATTGAATTCCTCTTCAAAAGCCATGATCAATTCCACGATGTCCAG